>RKRY01000073.1 GCA_007571135.1 Candidatus Nitrosopumilus sp.
TGTATGAATGACCAAACCGTAATCGATTAAGTCAGTTTTGATAACTTCAACTAATCATACAAAATCTGGCATGTTATTGAAAAATATATCGTATGCAATCTATGCACTCTCATTTTTACAAGTTCCCTTGTGCAGTCTTCCCAGATGTTGGTCCTGTGCCGAGTATCTAGAAGGGGGTTCTGCTGGCACACCCGGATCGGTCATGGCATGCACACCAGCGTGATCTGTCTTAGCAGTGTCAGTATTGCCGTATGGAATTTTGCAGTGGCGTGACAGAGGCCTAGTGGTTCATACATTTCTTCTGAAGCGCCCTTATTGATCTGTTACGAATGTGCCACACGCGTCAGGTCGTTTTTTGGGCACATCTGGAAAGACTGGCATGGAAGTCTTTTTAGCAAGTCTGACCTAGTCTGTACATCGAGTTTTCTGCAGAAGCGACTTGAGTGCGAGTAAAGCTCCCATTCAAGCAGTTTTAATTATAGCGTGGTTGTGTTGCTGATTTACAGTTATTAAAGGGCTGAAACTATGCCCAATATGCCTAGCCATCAAGACAAAGTATGGATCGGACTGTGGAAAGATAATGCTCCGGAACTACGTGAACGCGTAGTTGGATGGCGTAAGCAAAATGCCGTCACTCGCATTGAAAAGCCGAGCAGGATCAGTAGGGCAAGAAGATTGGGCTACAAGGCAAAGCAAGGGATCATTATTGTCAGAATGAGGGTTGGCACTGGTGGCATGAGAAAACAACGACCAACTGGTGGCAGGAGACCAAAGCACCTTGGCGTAACTAGAATTAAGGCAGATGATAACATGAAGACTGTTGCAGAAAGAAGAGTTTCAGAAAGGTACCCAAACATGAAAGTTTTAGGTTCTTACTTTATCTACAAAGACGGCAAACACTACTGGTTTGAGGTAATTCTGGCAGATCCTGTGCATCCAAGAGTCGTTCATGACAAGGAATTAACCAAACGAATTCCTAGAACTGCATAAGTTGAAAATAATCTTGCTATCTTTAATCGCACTGTCTGTTATTCTGTCCCCTGTATATGGGCAGCTGCTATCTGATGCTACGGGCCTTGTAAATAGGCTAGACATTCAAAGTGCAGGTCATACTTTTGAAGTAAAGACTGTCTCAAATTTTGACATTTATGATTTTGATTTTAATCGCGACGAAAAATTACTAACACTCTACATTTCCAGTCATCTGAAAAATAACCTGGGCGAAGTAATTATCCCTACAAATTTACTTAGTGGAAATTTCACCCTTGTACTAAATGATCAAGAGTACATTGCAAAAATCAGCCCCACCGAAAACATTACATTTATCACTTTGAATTTCACAGGTTCTGGAGATAATCATCTAAAAATATTTGCAACAGAGGCACTATCTGGAATAACTGAAAAACCTCAAGATGAAATTATCGTTAATATGCCTGTAGGTGGTTCTGATTCGAACGGAGGAGGATGCCTTATTGCTACTGCTGCATACGGGACTGAACTTGCTTCACAAGTGCAGCAACTACGTGAAATTAGGAACAATCAATTATTATCTACTGACTCCGGAACCAGTTTTGTAAGTTCATTTAATCAGTTCTATTATTCATTCTCCCCTGGAATTGCTGATTTTGAAAGGGAGAATGCGGTTTTCAAGGAGTTTGTAAGGCTGTCAATTACACCGATGATAGCCTCGTTATCTATTCTAAATTACGCTGAAATTAATTCAGAAATTGATGCTATTGTTATTGGCTCTGGTCTGATCTTGCTAAATCTTGGAGTATATGTTGGAATACCTGCATCCGTGATCATTTCTTTGAGACAAAAATTCTAAATGTCATCTAAACATCATCCAAATTCTGCTTCCAACAAAAATTCCCACTGCCAATATGATTAATGCAGAAACAATAATTTCGCTCTCACTCATACAGACAGTTAGAGCCCTTAGAATATATGGTACTCCTTTCTTCAATCAATGCTAACCCCAGCGGGATCAGGATGGGTATGATCGTCTCCCTTAGAATATATGGTACTCCTTTCTTCAATCAATGGGCATGACAGATAACTACTGTGATCTGTGTAAAGGCGCAGGTGTGTTTGGCTCAAGCATGTGTGTTTTTTGTAATGGAACTGGTGAATGGAATCAAGCGGCTCAAGCTTATCTGGAAAATCATATCTGTCAATGTATTACTCTTGATAGAAGATTTTGTCCTGTCTGCAACAAACCATGTCATCATGATACAACTCTGAATCCTAAGCAAAAAATTGATCCTGGCTTTGGCGGCACCCCTTCCAGGGTGACTGTGGTTTCAGAATAATTCTAGGAATTTTTGGCACTAGGGAAATAAATTATCTCTTGGTTATATTCCACAAACGCGAAATTATGGTGAGAATGCAAACTACATCACAGAAGGAAGAAAAATCTCCTGTAATTCCGGTCATTGGTTTAATGGCTGGGGGATTAGCCGTGGTCCTGATTTTCACATTGACTCCGTGGAATCTTGCTCCATCACAAGTGACTGAGGATGTAACAATTCTTGCAGTAACAGAATATGGATGTGTTGGAGAATCACACTTGGACGTTAGCGTTGTGATTGAAGGATGTGATGCATCTGTGGGAGATGTTGTCTCTGCTACGTTCTTTGTTCCA
>RKRY01000007.1 GCA_007571135.1 Candidatus Nitrosopumilus sp.
GCTTCAATGGGGCCGTAACTTTTTCGTTACGGAAATGGCACACTTGTGCCGATAGCGGTAGAAGTATTTTTAACATTCGCATCATTTTCCTTTGAAATCAGCGATTTCGGTTTCCTACAGATGTCAAAAACATGTCGTGAATGCTTTGTATATAATGGATCTGCGAGATCCCAGACACAAGTGAATTGGCTCGTCGCTTCTCGCACCATGTTCATATTACGATGGCACCCTCCCTTGCAGGCTTTATCGGCTTGCCGATGCTTGTCACTCTGTCTTTGCTCTTCTCTGCCGAACCTGCATTGATTATTATCAGTCGATCCTCGGACATGTTCAACAAATCCTCCAAGTCCTCTCTCATAAATATAATCTCCCTTTCATTTAGATCGCAGACAAACACGGAATACTGTATCGGTTCGCCATAGCCATTCATCTTTTTGTATGTCTGAGTCAGCCTTTGCTGATCGGACACATCATAGCATACAAAGTATCTGTTGCGCACTGCTCATCTCGTCCTAAATGCAGGATATGATGTAATCTCTCCTAATATGTGTCTGGATAGCAATCTTGCTTGGGTCTCCATGATTCTCCTATAGCTTGCAGAATATCCCAAAAGCGGGTGCATTATGGATGTATCCATGCGCCTTTCATATGCCTTGATCACAATCTTTCTTCCATTGTCGGTAAGATTCACCCCAAATTTTGTCTTTATTATGTCCGATGGGGCGATTTCACCATTGTTGATAAGTGTAATACAAACGGAATCTGCGACTATTGGCCTGAATTCCTCTATGATGTCAAGTGCAAGTGCGGGCTTGCCGTATTTTGGCCTGTGCAAATATCCAAGATACGGATCAAAACCGACCATGCTCACAGTGGTGACCGCCTGCCTCGTAAGCATGGCATACAGAAATGACATGATTGCGTTGACAGGATCTGTAGGCGGCCTTCTGTTTCTGCCTGCAAAGTCAAACTCCATGTGTTCAGATTTTATCATTCCACCAAACTCTGAAAAATACAGTCGTGCCGCCATTCCCTCCAGTCCCAAAAGCGTCTCGTACCGCTTTGTCCGGTGACAGCGCTGTGCAAGCCTGTCAAGCTCATCGATCTTGTCGGATAGTGGATTGGGATGGTTCCTTCGTAGCATCGTCATGCAGTTCTTTATCTTTGCAAACACCATCTCCCGCGCGATGGAAATCGATGCCACTGCATCTGCATGCTTTTTGTACTGGCTCATACGCAATTCCACATTCTTGTGCGACATTCCGGCCGTCATGCCGATAAACCACCCTCCATACGTCATGTAGCATATGGGAATATCTCTGTTACATGCTTCACGTATGGCCTGCGTTGTAATCTGTACGTTCCCAAACACCGTAATCTCTGAAACATCAATCAGTCTCACCTTTGTAACGGTTTCACCCTTTTTGACATTCAAGCAATCTCCATGTTTTGATATGTATGAGCCCTGATCCTGAACATGCATTGGCACTGCATCATTTCTGATCGGATACATCCTACGTACTGATTCTTTGTCAATATGTTCTGTCTCTGAGAGCAGGTTTGTCTCATCCGGCAGACATATTCCGACAAGCGAACATCTGGCGCACTTTGGACTGTCCACCAGTGGTGGCGGAATGGGGCCGTTTTTTGCAACACGTTTGATTTCATCCAGCATCTGCAATGTCTTTTTGACAATCGCATCGTCAAGATCAACCTCAATGCGCTGTTTTGATCCGACATAATACACAATTCCCTTGTTGCACGTGTATCCGTTTGCTCGAAGCAATAATCCCTGGGCACAAACCTGAGTTACGTGATCCTCGTATGTCCTGTTTTCGTTTTTGGGAGTCATACCTTTTTTGTACTCTATCGGAGTAGCTGTATTGCCCTCTATCTCAAGCAGGTCTATCTTGGATATCATTCCCAGATTGGCATCTGAAAGTGTTACGGTTCTAGCATGAATCTTTTCAGTATTCTCACCAAGTTTTTTCCCTCCGGATGGTACGTCGACATTTCGGTGCTTGTACTTGCCCTCGACCACATCTGCATTGTATGCAAATTCGCCTTGAACCCATTCCATGTATCCGAGTCTTTTACAATATGCATACTGCGTGAGCATCCGTACTGGTAGCAAGTTTGAGTTGCCGATATCTGACATACCAAAATACACAATGACCAATAAATAAACCCAAAATTAACAATAAAATTCGTGGTGTTAATTACTCTAAAAGTTGCGGTATTTGCGGCCTCATAGAATCATCGTGCAAAACAAGGAAATGACACACGCCTGTGACGTAACCAGTTAAGTCACCACGGGTATTCTCAGTAGCATCTCTGACGCGTTTGCTCCTCTCCGTAGTGACTTGGTCTAAAATCGGAACACAACGAATAGTATTTCTAGCCTAGTCTGTCAAGATGTTCCAACATGTAACCTAGACACTACGCCGGGGTGGTTTTCATGTGTTCAACAACAAGCTCGATTTTGCTACTTCAAGATATGTCATAGCCAACTGTTCTCATGGCCGCACAAGGTTTGTTTCCTTTAGTCCAGCATTTACATGAGCATGAAACTGCCTTGCCGCGTTCTAGGTCCTTGACAACTTTATGAAAAACGCCTTCTCTTACTTTAGATTAATGGCTTTGAAAAGCAAGTTATGCAACATACTAGTAAATCCAGATATTGCATTCCTCATTGTATCGGCATCCTCGTAATGCGTAGAGACCACGACATTCTGCTTTAGCTGGTGCCAGTACTCTCTGTGGCATTGAGCTCCGGCGTTGCGACTGGCAGCGCGATTACCCTGATGTCTGGGTTCTCCTTTATGTACCTCCTGACTCTGGCGCCGGTATGCTG
>RKRY01000086.1 GCA_007571135.1 Candidatus Nitrosopumilus sp.
GTCTGTGACAGCAATCACATGTTGGCAACGAGATCGTAGACGACATGCCTGAAATATCGCCAAACATCATTTATATCTTCCCTGTAAATTCCAGTTAGTCCAAAAGCAGTTCTCGAGATGTCAGTCAGGGGGATCCAGCGGCGGCCTGTCGGTGTATCCAGAAAGATTCCTGATCAGCACCCTGATCATCATCATGACAAATGCCATACTGCCTCCAGTACTGTAACGCATCTCAGTATGCATTGTCCGTAATCGGTTAGGTCACACAAAGGAACTTGTAAAAAATTAGAGTTCATCGCCTGCATACTGTATATTTTTCAATAACTTGATAAATCTTGTATAATTAGTTGAAATTATTAAAACCGACTTGACCGATTACCTCAGGTCAGCTGAGAAATACCTGATGAATTTATGCTCGTATCTATAAAATGGCATCAATAAAAATTTTTGAATAGTCATCCAGGTTTGTGAGGCGGACTGCATCAGTGGCATACAAAATCACATCTTAGAGGATGGCTTTTGCATAACGCCATCTTGCAGTGCATCAGCAGTCTGTCAAGTCCTCAAGAAAGTCTGTTGCTCCAAGACTGAAACCGGCTTTAGTTAGTAATATTTCATTCTTTAAAGACATGGAATTCTTCACATAGCCAAAAGAGGTTGGCAGATATTCTTAAACTCTCGATCATTTCATCCTCCGGCAGATCAAACTACTTTGGATTCCTTCCCATGGCATTATCGTCAACGAAGAGAGCTGAAGTGGCGGATGGGAAGTTTCTTACGGGAGGGCATCAGAGGATCGTATTTTGTCGGATTCCGCTGCAATTACGGCACAGGTACGGATTCTGCAGTCCATGCCTCATTGTTTTGCCATCTAAAAATAATGGGCCGGTTAGCAACGCGGTAAGAGAATTTCATTTTGAATTAAATATACCTTTTTTTGATGGCAGACATGGAAATTCACGTATACGACACCTATGTCAAGGCAGCAGACGGCCATACCATGCACTTTGACGTAATTACTGGCGAAAAAGACCATGACAAGGCCATTGCATATGGTAAAGAATGGCTATCATCTGTCGGGGAAGGTGATGCGGAAATGACAACAAATGAATGTCAGTTTTGCCACTCACAAGGTGCGCCAGAGCCTGTAGAACAGGCAATTAAGGAGAAAGGCTACTTTATCCAAAAGATGGAAGGCTGTCCTTAAACACTCTTTTCTTTTTTAAAAGGATTAGTTTTTTTTATGGGTCAATTTGCTGTATGCTATGACCGAACACAAGTACTCAAAATGGACAGTGGAGGGAGATAAAAAAACAAAATGGATCTGCGGGTGTTTTCAAACTGCCGATAATTTCTTTAAATTTTGTGAAATGCACGAGGAGACTTTGAAAAAAGCAATTCAGGCCCAGGTTGACGAATTGGATATGACACTGGTTGTTGAAGAAAAGTCCTAGAGTGCAATAATTGCCACAAACGCAGATACGAATACAATCGCAATTGTGTTTAGCAGTTTGATCACGGTGTTCAAGGCAGGACCAGCAGTGTCTTTGTAGGGATCGCCTATGATATCGCCGACAACTGCAACTTTATGGACTTCTGAACCTTTCTCACCTTTCATTTCTACTAGTTTCTTTGCGTTGTCCCATGCGCCACCAGTGTTTGCCAAGTGATATGCAAGTAAAATTCCAGTGGCAACAGAGCCCATCAACAGCCCGGCTACAGCAGTTGGGCCTAACAGGATACCCAGAATGATCGGGGCGATAATTGCCACAAGCGCCGGTTTGTAAAGCTCCTTAATTGATGCGACAGTTGCAATGTCTACACATTTGGCATAATCAGGTTTTGACTTACCGGTAAGAATTTCAGGATCTGATTTGAATTGGCGTCGGACCTCATCGACCATCTTTCCTGCTGCACGAGATACGCCGTTGATCAGTTGGCCAGTAATAATAAACGGAATCAATCCGCCAATCAAAAGACCGACAATGATTGCCGGATTCGTCAGGCTGTAATCTAAATCCAGGACGCCTTCAAAGAGGTGGGCTGCTTCGAACTGGAATGCCTGAATCATTGCCAACGCGGCTAGCGCAGCACTGGCAATTGCAAATCCCTTGGTAACTGCCTTTGTGGTATTTCCAACGGCATCGATTTTATCAGTTACTTTGCGATTCTCTTCGCCCATTCCGGTCATTTCGACAATTCCGCCCGCATTATCCGCAATCGGTCCAAACGCGTCTATGCTTAGAACGATTCCTGCAAGACTCAACATCGCCATGGCAGTAAGAGAGGTTCCAAAGATCCCATACAATACCGGATCTGCACCCTCAGGAGCTGCTGCGGCAGATATGGTGTACGAAATTATAATTGCGACAACAAGTGCGATCATAAATGGTCCGGTTGACTGCATGCCTTTGATAATCCCCATAAGAGTCAATGATGCGTATCCCCATTTTGCAGAGTCCGTAATCTCCTTGACAGGACCGTGCTGATAACTTGTATACCTGTCTGTAATCTTTTGAATGACAGGTACCAGGATCACTCCTATTACAGTGGTGCCAAAGAGAGCATATGCCGCTTGGTTTTGTTCAATGAATTGGACGATAAATACGTAGTTTAGTGCAATTGCAATGGCAGCTGAGACATAAAACGAACGGTTAAGTGGTTTCATTACGTCCGTTACGCCTTTTGAACCTACAATAACAACGCCAATGATTGATGCAAACATTCCAGACGAACCGACAAGAATGGGATAAAGGAAATAGTTCGGTGCGCCAATAAGTGCCGCAATCAGCAGTGCTGCCAAAATTGTAACAATATAAGATTCGTAAACATCCGAGCCCATTCCTGCTGCATCTCCGACATTGTCTCCCACGTTATCGGCAATAGTTGCAGGATTTCTAGGATCATCTTCAGGAATGTTGGCCTCAACTTTTCCTACCAAGTCTGCACCCATATCTGCGGCCTTTGTGAATATGCCTCCGCCAATTCTAATGAATAACGCGATAAGACTTGCACCAATTCCGACACCTGCAATTGTGATTGGATCAGGAAATACAATATACAGACCGGCGATGGCCATCAGTGACATCGCAGGAACGGCAAGACCTACGGTGGCTCCGCCCCTAAATGCCATTGCAAATGTTTTTCCCAATCCGTCATTGCTTAGATGGGCAGCTCTTACTGCAGCCTTTACCGTGATCTTCAGTGAGATAATTCCTGCAACAGCAGATAACGCTGCGCCGACTGCAAAGGCAAGGCCGTTAGAAGGGGTAAGGAATGCACCTATAATCACAGTCAGTGCAATTGCCACAGGGATGATGATTTTCATCTCTCTTTTCAAAAATGCCGCCGCACCGACCCTTACAGCATTTGAGATATCCAGCATCTCCTTTGTTCCAGACGGTTGCTTTGAGATCCAGCCTGCCAAGCCTCCAGCTACTAAAAATGACGCAATTCCTGCTACAAACGGCAGAATCTCAGAAGCTTCCATGTTAATCAGCTTGCCCAAGTCTGGGAAATATAAATCAAATAGTGGATGTCGTGTACCTTTTTCGATATGGCAAAAATGATTTGCCTCTCAGACCCTGTCTGACAAGTCTGTTGAACCTTTTTCCATGTGCAAGATATGGGAATCGCATATGGATTAATTCATGGACGATTGTGTCTTCAAGTATCCTCTCATCAGGGATTTTTCGAATGTTTATGAAGACGAGGTTGTGTTGCAAATATGCAACCCCGTAATACTTGTATGCGGAGGTCCTCCTCCCCTCAGTCATCCCTTTTGGCGCATCAAGGACTTCCTTGGTGGTTAGCAGAACAGTAGGCTCTGGGATAGAAAATCTGTTAGAGTAGATGCCTATCTTTTCTAAGATCTGTAATTTCAGTTCAGGATCAAGCTTCACGTGAGTACGTCATCTAATCTGCGTTTATCTTAAAATGTCAATTCTTGTGCGAAATTTGGTTTATTTTGATTCTTCCAATTATGAATTAACAGGGTCAGAGGTTTGAGGAGTGTAATCATGAATCATACAGCCACCGTCTCATCACACCCAAGTTATTCCATTAAATCAAGTAATGATTGTGTTTTATTTCTAATTTCTGCAGTAACCTTGACTATTACCAGGCCCTCGTTGGGCTGACCATACATCACAACTGCGTTATCAGGAGCATGAGCACATACCGGAAGCACCAGGAGATCCTCCTCCCCATTTACAGTCAGGCGCACTGGAGAGGCTACAGAAAATGATTTTTTTATGATCTCAATGCTTTGATTGGTGACTTCGGAAGGCGGATTGTCCACTGAGAACTCGATAGTTCCCGAAGGAATCTTTGGGTGAATTCTTTTTTCACGTTTTTCTGTTCCGTCGGTGATTTGTAAAGAGGGAATCAAACCAAAACCAATCATTTTTTCAGTGGTTCTATCTCCGACCGTAACCAGACAACAGCCATCTCCAAGATGCCCCAAGATAGTCTGCTTGTCAGCCTCATCCTCCGAAACAAAGACTCCCAAAGGGACTTTCATTTGTTCTCTTAATGATTCAGGAAGTTTCACAGGAATCGGAATTAGCTTGAGGTTTGTGTTTTAATGGTAGCGGCAGATTCTTTTGCAGAGTCGTCTGAGGCTTCCTTAGATTCCGTCTCCTGCCGTAATTTTGCTGCAAGAATACTGCATTGGGCAGCGATGTTTTTTGCAGAGAGCCTAAAAGCTTCAGCACTTGGAGAATCAGGATTTGTCATCATGATTGGTTTTCCCAGATCAGAGCCGGACATAATTCCAGAGTTTAGTGGAATTTCCCCCAGAAAAGGCATCTTGAATTGTTCGCTAATTTTCTTTGCACCGCCGGCACCAAAGATATAGTGTTTGTCATCGCAGTTTGGGCAAACAAAGTGGCTCATATTTTCTACTACGCCAATGATAGGAACGTTTAGTTTTTCGAACATGCCTATTGCCTTTACGGCCACGTTACTTGCAACATCTTGGGGAGTTGTAACGACAAGAATTCCAGTGATTGGAATGGTCTGTGCAAGCGTCAACGGAATATCGCCTGTTCCAGGAGGCAGGTCGACTATCAGATAATCAAGATCAGACCAGTCAGTATCTACCAAAAATTGTTTTAGGATTCCAGAAATAATCGGACCGCGATAAATTGCCGCTTGGTGTGATTGCTCAGCAAAGAAACCAAAGGATACAACCTTTAAGCCATTTGCCTCAGCTGGTTGAAGTTTATTGTCTTCGACTTGCATATAGCCGTCTTTCATTCCCAGCATCAAGGGAATGCTCGGACCATAGATGTCTGCATCAAGCAATCCGACCTTGGCTCCAGTTTGTGATAATGCCAGTGCCAAGTTTAGCGAAACAGTGGATTTTCCTACGCCGCCTTTGCCGCTTGCCACACCAACGATGTTCTTAACGGTGGCCATTCCAGTGTCTTCATCCAATGAACGGCCTTCCATTACTTTTGCAGTTACATTCATGTCAAAACTCTTCAGATCCGGCAGCTCTCCAACTACTTTTCTAACGTCATCCTCGATTTCTACATTAAAGGGGCATGCGGGAGTTGTAAGTTCCAAAGTGAATTTCAATTTGTCATCATCAAGCTCTAAATCTTTGATCATTCCCATAGAGACAATGTCTTGTTTCAAGTCAGGATCAATTACGGTACTGAGTTTCTCTAAGACTTGATCGATTCCAACCATTGCGTCAAAAAGTCTGTTTACATTATTTAAACATAAGTCAGGCACGGTCAAAAATTATCAATAATTTGGTGGATTCGTGAAATCTTTAGGAGATTAGGCATAAAATACCCAAAGATTCATAAATTGAAATTCAAGAAAAACAACCAGTTGTTTTCTATATCTACCCTAACTGATGTTGTCAGGATTCCTCCAAGCTTGTTTGGAACCACACTCAAAAAAGCAGCAGTAAACATTCTCAAGGAAAAATATGAAAGCATGATTAATGCTGACTTGGGCTACATCATCATGATTTTAGATGCCAAAGTTGATGAAATGGGAAAAATGGTGGCAGGAGACGGAGGCACATTCCACAAAGTCGAATTTGAGGCATTGACGTTTTATCCTAAATTACAAGAGATCGTTCAGGGGGAGATCGTAGACATTACAGACTTTGGAGCATTTGTAAGAATTGGCCCAACAGATGCGCTGCTTCACTTGTCGCAGGTGATGGACGATTACCTAAAGAGCGATGTCAAGTCTGGAATGATTTTAGCTAATCAGAGTGGAAGAACGCTAAAAGTCGGTTCGGCACTCCGTGCAAGAATTACGGCAGTTTCATTGGGTAAGGCAGCGGCAATGGGTAAAATTGGAATCACGTGCAGGCAGCCATTCCTTGGCACAGACGATTGGATTGCAGAAGAGATCAAGAAGGCAAGCGGCGACTCTGGGGAACCTTCCAAAGAAACAGAGGAAGACGGGTAGTCAAAATGGCAAGAGAGATGGCATGCAGGGAATGTAAATTTGTAACGACAGGAAAAGTCTGTCCAGTGTGCAAATCGTCTGATTTAACACCGGACTGGAACGGAATAGTCCTAGTAGTTGATCCCATAAATTCTGAAATCTCCAAAACATTGGGAATCACGCAAAAAGGCAAGTACGCAATCAAGGTGACATAAAAATTCCAGTCTGCTGTTGCATGTTGCATGACCCATCCGCCTCACACCCATGACCTTTATGATCTGTTGGCGGGGTGGCAGGCACGCCGTCGTATGCCATATCAGTCATCCTTGACTACTAGCTTCCTTGTGACCTGAACATTGCCGGTGGCGGACACGCCGTTGGCAATCAGTTAAGTCAGTCTTGACAATTTCAACCAATTATAGCAAGGATCATAAATTCGTGAGATGTTTTCCCAGGGTTTGTTCCTGTGATTGGACATTTGACATCATGAACCTTTGCTTCTTGCCATATGCAAGATTTATCAAGTTATTGAAAAATACACAGTATGTAAGCTATGAACTTCCATTTTTACAAATTCCTTCATGTGACTTGACCGGCTACCGCCGTTGTATGCTATATCGGTTCCACCACACGCATACATCGCGTCTCCTCTTTTCAATGTCCATTCCCATGCTTTCATTCATCCTTTCCAACACCTCCCTTTGGATGTGTTTTTGCGGATCGAAATCTACATCCACCCATCAAGAGTCATGTCCCAGTTGCACTGCAGTTCGGATTGCCTCATTCGTAATCGGTCAAGTCAGCTTTGACAATTTCAACTAATTATGCAAGATTTATCAAATTATTGAAAAATATACCGCATGTAATAGTGTGTTGCACAACTTGTTTTTCAAAGCCATTTTTGGCCAAGATTATCCTAATCTAGGCAGGGTTATGCAACACACTAGCATGTAAGCTATGAACTCTCATTTTTTACAAATTCTTTCATGCGACTTGACCGGTTACCCCCATTCAACAACAAATGCGTTGTGCGCAATCATAATAAGGGGTCGATTTATCATGCCACTGTTACGTCAAGGCAGTTTTCATGTGTTCAGCAGACAAAAATTCCAAATCTTTAAAATCACACTAACGATTACTCGCAGTGTTGCCATTTAATCCCAAGGAACAATTGTTGCAATTTTTAGATGAGGACATAGGCACAGGCGATATGACATCTGCATTACTGACAAAGAAAAAAATTTCAGCAAGAATTGTTTCCAGAGAAAAGGCAGTCGTCGCAGG
Source organism: Candidatus Nitrosopumilus sp. (assembly GCA_007571135.1). Lineage (GTDB taxonomy): Archaea > Thermoproteota > Nitrososphaeria > Nitrososphaerales > Nitrosopumilaceae > Nitrosopumilus. The sequence continues at coordinate 7,702 of RKRY01000086.1, forward strand.
CACAAAATACGCAAAGGCAATCTTCAAGATGATGGGATGTGATGCAGTGATTGAGATGAAAGACGGAAGTGAAATTTTGCCAGATCAGACAGTAATGAAGGTGGCAGGGGACGCAAAAAAAATTCTCATGTGTGAGAGGACGGTTCTCAATTTACTTGCCAGAATGAGCGGAATTGCCACACAGACAAGAGAGTTGGTAAAAAAAATTCCAGGCAGTACAAAGATATATGCAACAAGAAAGACGGCTCCAGGTTTGCGATATTTTGACAAAGAGGCAGTGGAGGCAGGAGGAGGGAAAAGACACAGAACCAGATTAGACGAGATGGTGATGATCAAAGACAACCACATAGCTGTCGAGGGCTCTTTGCTTTCGCTAATTAAAAAGGCAAAGAAAAAACATCGAAGGTTTGAGGCTGAAGTTGAGAATGTTTCAGATGCAGTACTTGCAGCTAGCAGGGGCGCCGCAGTTGTAATGTTAGACAACTTTACTCCTAGCCAGATTGTAAAAACGATTCAGGTGCTAAAGAAAAACAAGCTGAGGGACAAAGTGCTACTTGAGGCCTCTGGGGGAATCACTGCAAAAAACATTTCAAGATACGGAAAGACAGGAGTAGACATTATTTCTGTAGGAAGCATTACAAATTCAGTCAAGGGTGTCGACTTGAGTTTGGAAGTCTAAGACAACTCAGAGAGCAACTCAGAGACAGACTGGTTTTTGGGATCAACTTCCCTGATTTTCTCACAACATTCGATGGCCTTTCTTTTTTCGCCTAATTTTTGATGAGAGTACGCTTTGAGCAACAGTACGTCAACGTCGTAGGCTCCAATCTCAAGGGCCATGTCAAAATATGAGACGGCTGATCCGTGCCTGTTCTTCAGATAGCAGATTCCTCCCATAGTAAACAGCACATCATGATTGTTTGGCACACGTAAGAGATACTCTGTGCCCGACTTTATTGCCTGATCGTATTTTTTATCTTTAACGAGTTTTTTGAATTTTTTGAGCTCTTCAACATTGTTTTTTTCCAAGGGATCCTTTGGAGTTCTGCCAAACAACCCAACCAAACTAGCCAGCCACACGCAAAGAGAGACGGATATCGATAGACATGCAGTCAGCTTATTGCAAGCATTCTGTCAATTGCCAAACGCGCCTTATCTGCAACATCCTTAGGAA
>RKRY01000095.1 GCA_007571135.1 Candidatus Nitrosopumilus sp.
AAATACGGAGGAGATGAAGAAGTCAATTCGTACAATGCTGGATAACGCCGAGGTAGGGGTCGTCAAGATGTTCCAATATCTAACCTAGACACTACGCACTGCACCGGGACGGGTTTGTGTGCCGGTTCGCAGAGAGGGCCAACAGCGGGAGCTTTATCGCGTTTCTGGAGGAGCTGCACCGCAGGTTCGGCAGGGTCCTGATATGCCTTGACAACACAGGATGGCACAAGTCTGCTGCGGTAAAGGAATATCTTGACGGCTACGGAGGCGACGTCGTGCTAAGACACCTCCCGCCATACACGCCAGAGCTCAACCCTGTGGAGGTGCAGCGGCGCTCCATCCGCAAGGCCACAGACAATAGACTGTACGAAAGCACAGACGAGATGAAGGAGTCGATACGTGCAATGCTGGAGAACAGCGAGGTCAGGCCTGTCAAGATGAGCAGCTATCTAACATAGACACTACTAGCATGTTGCATAATCTGCCTAAATTAGGATAATCTTGGCCAAAGATGGCTTTGAAAAGCAAGTTATGCAACATACTAGACACTACGTGTGGTGGATGAATGCATTACTTTTGTTTTCAGTAATGATTTCTCTGAGCCCACGATTAATTTATTTTAAAAAACCCTTTGTAGGAATTTGAAATAAAAAAATGCCTCATTCCTGTGAGTGATCAATTCACTTTGACATTTTTCAAGTATCGGAATTTTTATACTTGCATTATACTTTAGTACATTGTGAACAAGCAACCAAAACTCAAGATAATTGACCTTGAAAAATTGGAATTGTGGAATGAGGCAAATGTCAGAAAAAATGACACTCTCTCAAATATCTCTGATCTTATTAGCAGCATAAAGAAAAACGGAATTCACATTCCGCTTTTAGTAAAACCTGATGGGAGCATTTACAAAGTTTTTAGCGGGCAACGAAGATTTGAGGCTGCAAAAATAACTAAAATCCCATCTGCACCATGCCTAGTTTTTGATGGCATCTCTTTAAGAGACGCAATAATGCTATCTCTAACTGAAAATGTTTTACGCGAGGCAATGACTAAAGAAGACAAATCGGCTGCTGCCTCTCGCTTGTTGGACATGTGCAAGGGAATTGACAAGGTTGCAAAGGTTATGGGCGTATCTGAATCTACCGTACGAAGTTATCTTAGATATGATGATATTCCTCAAGAACTCCGGGATTTTAGTAAACTAGGCCTAACCGGCAAAAACATCGAAGATATTTTTGTAAAATTTCCTACTCTGGAGGATGCAATTGATGTTGCAAAAGATTTGGCAAAAATAACTGATAAAAAGAAAAGACAATCCTACGGCATCGCAATCAGAAAATCCGTTCCCAGTGACAAGCCTCCTGATATTAGAAAAAGAGCTTCTAAGATTGAACATTCCAAAACAATAAGGATCCTGCTGGATGAGGATTATTACCGAACACTGTCCAAAGTCGCATTTATTCATAAGCGTACTGATGAAGAATTCACTACTGAAATCATTGAAGACTGGATTGATGGCTACAATAAGGGGGAGCATAGAGATTGAATGAAAGGCAGGCAACGGCAATTCTAATGGGGAATTTAAAAGGCACTAAAAACAAACCTGCTGATTTGATAAAACTTTCCAACGCGTGCCAGTTCATGATTAAGAAATGGGGAATAAAGGAAGTCTCCATTTTTTTTGGCGTGTCTGAATATATGCTAAGGCAAATTGAAAAAATCAACCATCTTGATTCTGCCACAAAAAAATTCATTCAAAAGAACAAACTTGGAATAGAAAAATCGTATCAATTATGGAGACTTCCTGATGACAAGCGGGCAGAGGCACTTCCTTTAATTGCAAATCTGACAACTGCTGATGTTAGAAACCTCGTTTACTTGATACTACATGAACCTGGCAAGTCTGTTAAAGAATGTAAAAGAATATTTGACAAGAAATATTCCCGTGAAACCACTGTTCTGGCCCTGGTCTTGCCTTCTGATTTGGCTAACAGACTTGACAAGATATCCAAAAAGAAAAATCTCAAGCCCACACAGTACGTTTCTGAGCTTATAGAGGGCGTTTGCTATGAATAAAAGGCATCTAAAACAGCTCGACAAGACTCTTTCGGACAGTCGTAAATCAATCAAATTTCAAAATTCTCATTTGCAAAAAAACATAATGGAACAACTGGAGTTATCTTTTTGTAAAATGCTTGAATATATTCGCGATCAGTCCGATTTCCTAAAGCGATACATTGGTGAACTACGCGAATTAAATTCTGGTAACTTTTCTGCGGTTCTTCTGGATGCACTTTATGATGCAGTACAACAAACAAAAAGAGATACTGTAATAATTCGACGTGTTTTTGAAGATGCAAAAGAAGAACTTAGAGACGAGGATCATCTCGAGGAATTAAACCTTATCATTTTCCATTCTACTGAAATAAATGAAATAATTCGCAGCCTTGATCGTATGGAGGAGATTCTTTTCTCGTATCCTCCCCTTAAAGGCTAAATCATACATTCGCTGCCGCATGGACTGTCGACTTTGACCAATGGCAACCTCTTTTTCTTCTTGATCATCTTGTCTATTTGCCGAAGGGAGTATCCCTTT
>RKRY01000001.1 GCA_007571135.1 Candidatus Nitrosopumilus sp.
CACTCTTAGAAGAATCGTGCAATCATTGCGACTCGGATCTCCTTTCATTGTCAGGAGGCTTGGACAGTTCAATCTTGGCATTTTATCTGAAAAAGAGGAACCCAAGAACCATTGCAATCATTGCAGAGGATTTTGTATCTACTGATTTGACATATTCCCAAATGATCTCAAAAGAGCTGGGACTGCAGTTATCCATTTACAGTGTAACGACTGCAGAAATCTTGGAGGCAATAAAGGAAACTATCAAAATTTTGAAAAACTTTAACGACATCGAGATTCGAAACAACGTGGTGATGTATTTGGCAGTAAAATGGGCAAAAGACAATGAATTCGGATCCATCGTTACGGGAGACGGGGCAGATGAGTTGTTTGCAGGGTATAATTTCCTTTTAAACAAGCCAGAAAGCGAGTTAGAGACAGAGATCAAAAGGGTGTGTTCGGTAATGCATTTTCCAACTCAGGAGATAGGCAAGGCACTAGGCATCAAAGTCGAATCACCTTTTCTCGACCAAAACATAGTCAGATTTGCAGAGAGCGTCCCCGCAGACCTCAAGGTCAAAGAAGATGAAAATGGCAAAAGGCATGGAAAGTGGATTTTAAGAAAGGCGTTTGAAAGGCACATTCCAAAACGTATTGCATGGAGGGCAAAATCCCCGATGCAAGACGGTTCTGGGACTGCGGGATTGACAAACCTATTTGAATCCGTAATTGACGAGGAGATGTTTGTAGAAAAGAAACTCACAGCTAAAGTCAAAGACGACGTAGTGATTAGGAGTAGGGAATCAATGCATTATTATGAAATTTTCAAAAAGTTGTTCGGAACACCTGTTTCAAAAGATCCAGAGCGCCCATGCCCGTATTGCAGGCACGAAGTAAAAGACTCCAAATTTTGCAGAATGTGCGGGGCTTTTCCCATCTAGACATTATTTTTGTATTTTCTAGGTTTTTTGGTGAAGATCCTTCGGCATCCGTTGCAACAAAAATAAAATTTCTTCCCATCATGTTCGTACAATAAGGACAAATCTTCGTCAAGTTCAATTCCACACACAGGATCGACTGGCACAAATTTCCCACTTTTGGATTCTATTTATAGATTCAGTGGCGATGATCAGGCAGAAAGCTCTTGGCAGATCTGATGCGACGACACAGGTGCTTATAGACATCAGGTAGCGGTGCGCGGTTCGGTCTGAGCTCAACGCGGTTCATGGTAGCAGTTTTATTTGTCCCAATGGTCAGGTTCTCCAAAGCGCTACTTGCAAACATGCCTCAGATGACAGCTCCCAGAGTCAGATATGCCGCCGCTCATAATAATTTCGGCAAAAATTTCAACCCATACATTTAGATCGTAATCAGTCAAGTCACGCACAATGTCATGCAATTTGTAACCGGTTAAGTCGAATGAAAGAATTTGTAAAAAATGGGAGTTCGTATCTTCATATTGGATGTTTTTCAATAATTTGATAAATCGTGCATAATTAGTTGAAATTGTCAAAGATGACTTGGCCGATTACTGCTGAGAATACTCGGGGCGGCTTAACCGGGCACATAACTTGCTAGATTTTGCATAATTAGTCAAAGTCATCAAAACCGACTTGACCGATTACCAGATGTTTCAAAATCAGATACAAAGATCGATTCAAGGTTGTGTTATGGTGTCAACAGGGCGCCGTGTTTTGGAGGGAACGGTTCCTCGTATCCGGAGCAGGACATTCCCTGCAGGTCGGCCAGGTGGGCAAGGAAGCTGCCGCCGTCGTCCCTCTCAATGATGGTGCCAAAGAACTTTTCAGCGGCATGCGGCAGCTCTGCGTCATACTTGTAGTACGTAAATCCGTTTGGATTGCCACCGGAGATCATCTCAGAGGCGTCAAACCCGGTGTCCATGAGTCCGGAAATTCGTTTGCCGTCAGCGTAAAAGTTGACGATGACATCGCCGTTATCCAGCTTGGAGTCGGCAAGGTAGAATATCATCGAGACGTCTGTGTTGGAGCCGCACATGTCATACTGTATCATTACTGGTGCGACTGACTGGGAGTACGAGCCCCTTCCACCTCCACTGCTTACAGTACTCGTTGCAGCAGAAGGCACGCTAGGAGTCGTAGTGGCATCCCGTACGTTGTTTGTCACTGCGGTTCCGGTAAAGCTGGCAAGCGGGTTGCCTGACGCGTCGTTAATGTTGCCGGTAGTCCTAGTGTAGGATATGGTCGGAGTATCGCCTGCGACCACGGTTCCGCCTGTAAGTGTTAACGTTACGGTGCTCCCGGATACGGTGATTGAGGAGACTGTCAGAGGGGAGGTGGTGCCAGAGACAGCAAAGTTAGCGTAGGTAGCCGAGCTGTCAGTCACGGGTTCGGACATTGTCAGGGTTATGGTGGTGCCTGCAAAGTTTGTCGCAGCCGAGGAGACTGTCGGGGCCGTGGTGTCCGGCACGCTGTTTGTGACTGCAGTGTTTGTAAAGCTTGCAAGCTGGTTGCCTGCCGCATCGTCTATGCTTCCGGTGTTTTTGGCATATGACACGGTTACAGTCTCGCCTGCGGTGATGGTGCCGCCGGTCAGTGTTAACGTTACGGTGTTCCCGGAGACGGTGATCGTAG
>RKRY01000101.1 GCA_007571135.1 Candidatus Nitrosopumilus sp.
ACCGCTTCAAAGAGGGTGCGCCGTTTCCATATGCAGATGCATGATCATGCTGTCTGCATCAATAAGAACCGCGCTTCAGATGCCATACAGGCAGCTATCTGGAATTATCAAGGGAATGCCACAAGATCATGGAGCTCCAGATCATACCACCATTTCAGGCGGATCCAAAAGATGGATATTGACATCAGCAACAACATGGTAATCTGCAGTGATCCGAACAAATCCCTGAAAATGATTGCAGTCCCATCGGCCTTGAGATATGCCGTCGCGGTGATGATACGGTACTTGGAAGACAAGGCGAGGGTTGTCAAGCTGCACCTCCTGTAAACAGTGACACAAAGACAATAGTTGCGGCAATAGTTACAGGTGACAGAACCGGTGACTCCCCGATACTAAAGAAACTTCTGGGCACAGTGGCAGACCAGCCGGCAGAACCAGAGGCAGAAGCAGAGGCAAAAGAGGACAGCCCGCAGAATCCGATTGCAGTAATTTCAGGTACGGAGAGCCGGCATGGACTGCCGCCTGCAAGAACGCCTATTGCAGACAGGCTTGCATCAGGAGTATCACCACTGGCCATGCTGTCCGGTTTCAGACCTAGATCCTACCCGTCTACGAGAGGGGCAAGGCACTTGCAGGATCCGACTGGCCATGCTGTCCGGTTTCAGACCCGGATCCTGCAGGGCAGCTCTTGCAGAAGACGGAGCATATGCGTCCTGGGCAAACCTTCAGCTGTGCCAGGGCCTTGGAATCAGGCCGGACATACCCCTGAGAACCGGCCCTGTATCGCAGGGAAGGGGGGGGGATGGACGATGCATGGGACATGTCGGTTATGGAACAACAGATGGCAGTCTGACTGTACATATTGGAGGCCTGTCAGACGATGCAAAAAAAGAAAACAGACGGTACTGGAAGAGCAGGGTTGGATGCGGCCGGAGATGGATAGTCGAGATAATAATAATATCTGCATTCAAGCGTCTGTTTGGGAACAGTGTGCGTGCACGAAAATGGGAAAACATAGTGCAGGAGATCAAACTCAAGGAAGCCATATGCAACAGGTATCAGGAGGTGCTTGTAATGCGGTGAGATCGAGCCGGAAAGGAACAGGGATATTCTGATCCGGGCTATTATGCAACAGACTAGTGTGACAGACTAAATCTAGCGGTATACTTATGGGTTATATCCACATGCCGCCGAACTACGTTTTGATCACGTAGTGATTTGGTCTAAAATAAGAACAAAACAGACAACATTTTCTGACCAGACAGCCCGGATCCAACCTCCACACGTATCATCCATGAAAGAAAGCACTGTGCTATCTTTCTGATGTGTCTGTGCTTATGTTTGACCTCTGGTAGGTTTAACGATCTTGGGTATTAATTCAATGTCAAAGTGCGAAATTAGATGAATTTTTTTTCTTTAGTTAAAACACTTGCTCATGATTAACGCATAAAACGAACTATTCTATTGAGACACACCAAAGGCCTTTTTTCAATGTCATGTTCCCACAATCGGATAACCGAATATCCCTCACGTCTTAATTTTTTGGAAACCCTCCTGTCACGTTTTATGTTTCCCATAATTTTGTCCTTCCAAAATTTTTTTTTAGGTTTTTTCTTTTTTTCATATTGATAACCGTGCCAAAAATCACCGTCACAGAAAACCAGCGTCTTCTTACCGACAAGAAAGTCGGGGTTTCCAAAAATCTTGGGATGCTGCTCGAATTTAATTTTGTTCGATCTGAGAAGGATCTTCACCCTGTCTTCAATCCCGGTGTTCCTCCCCCTGATCCGGGACATGACCCAGCTTCTTTTTTCGGGAGTGAAAACGTCAGCCACCTGTTTAGTCTGAAATGGTTTTTTTCAGATGTTTTGCAATGTTCATGGCAAGAAGCGGGGGTACCGCGTTTCCAATCTGTCTGAACTGTGCCCCTCTTGAGCCGTCAAATACAAACCAATCGGGAAAGCTCTGCAGTCTTGCGGCCTCTCTGACTGAGATGGTCCTCTTTTGGGTTGGATGTATGTACATGTATCCGTCTTTGGAAAGATGTGATGTGACAGTCCAAGATGGCCTGTTCACAGGGAGTTTTTTCCACTTGTCGTCAAATGAATCGTCACTGTAGCCAACCTTCTTCCTGTCAGATTTTGAGAGTTGTGACCACTTGCTGCCGGGCTTCATGTTTTCAAAAACTTCAATGTCTTTTTTCCTGTGCCAACGCGTAATGTTGTTGTGAACATGCTCCAGATCACCTCGCGCCCACGACTGGTACTCACATCGCGGATCACGCTTGTATTTTCTTACGGAATCCCTTTTCTTGAGACTTTTTTCAGGCAAGGGAAGATAGGGCAGGTCTCCAATGGCATCAGATACTGTCACGTGGTTTTGGAAGTTTGGTGAAGGCGGGCTTCGGCCCGCATCATCCCTTGGGAAGTGAGTCTTTTCAGGCCAGATTATACCTGAATTTTTCTTGGTGGCAATGAAGAACACCCTTCTTCGTGATTGCGGTACGCCATAATCAACTGCATTCAAAATTTTATGCTCTACGTTTTTGTAGCCTGCATCTTGGAAATCTTCCTTGATCTGTTTGACCACAGTCCCATTCTTGTAACTCACCATCCCCACAACATTTTCCATAACAACTGCCTTTGGATTGAAAATTCTTAAAAACTTGATGAAGGACTTGTAAAGGTGGTTCCGCTTGTCATCAATGAATTTGGCATTTTTACTACGCCCGTTTCTTTGCCCACTTTTTACAAGAGACGCAATCTTTACTCGTCCAACCGTGCTGAATCCCTGGCATGGAGGTCCTCCAATTATCACATCCACATCACCTGGCCTGAGTGAGGTTTTTTTCTGAAATTTCTCAACAACGTTGTTTCTGCTGGCATCAGCGCAAACAATGTTCTCTTTGGGGATATCCGGGAAATTATTTTTATAAGTTTCAATTCCAGACTCAAAAATGTCAAGTGTGCCCATGGGTTTCATTCCGGCAAGCTTGAATCCAAGGCTCATGCCTCCGGGGACCCCAAAAAGATCTACAAATTTTAGTGACATTTCCCAAAACCACCTCAAATCTTTACCATCAATATCTGTAAATAGGCATATTTGTAATCAGTCATTTTTAATCTTGTAAATACCATCATTAAATAAAATATTTGCATCTTTTTTTAGCTTACTTAAGAATTCCTTGGCAAGATTTTTTCTGCTCATAAATTTTGTTCCCTTACAGAGATCATATGCAACACGTTCCATCATTCCCATCAATACCTGTTCATCTAACCCGTGTTGCCTCGATTTTAATAAACCCAAAGCTCTTTTCATCATGATGTTCATCAAACGTTTTTCAGATTTTTCTATTTCACTCCCTTTCGACGACCAACCCCTGGGAGGTATTAAAGAGATAATTCCTTCTGAATCTAATTTGTTCAATATGTTCAAAGTTTCTTCCTTTGACATCAGCGGAATTGATAAAAGCGATATTATTTCATCAAGACTGTATACATAATCAGGATTTTCACCCAAAAGACTGCGGACTCTATTTTCCAAGGGAAGCCTCCAGCTTTTGCCAGAAGGTATCAAAACATTTTCCTTAACTAATTCATTTATTAAAAATTTGGTTGAAAAAAAGTCGATTTGGTCATTAATTTTTAAAATTTCTTCCAGAGCTTTTGATGTGGTAAAAGGATAATTCAAGGATCTTGTTGCTAAAATAATTTGTGATTTCATAAAATCAAACCTTTCTTGAAACATCTTCCTGATATTTTCGTCTTGTGTTTTAGTCCAAAATAATTTATTTTTGCCAGATTTCAAGATTACTGGGAAATATTCTGACTCGGGTTTTTTCAAAAAATCACATAAAAGCGAGGGGGAAAAATCGGTTTTAAAGTCGGGAATCGAAATAATGTCTTGACTGGAATTTAATATCTCATCATTTATTTTATTTTTTAAGGCAACTAGCATGACTTTTTTTCCTTTGGATGTTATTTGCAGCATGCCATCAACATTCTCAACAATTTCAAGATGTCTCAGCAAACTAACATTTCGCCTGATGCTGTCTTCATTGATGCCGAGTACCTTGGATATATTGGACACACGTGATAATTCACCTTTTGTGTCCATGGTTTTTAGGATATTATTCAAAATTCCCGAAACAATATTGTTGTTTTTTACAAGCTTTGCCAATCCGGCAGCAGATAGTTTTTCCTTATCTATGACATCAAAACAATTCAATTGTATGTGTTCGTCTTTTCTAGCAGAAGATCCAAGTTGACGAAGATGTTCAACGGATTTAAGAAACTCATCAATAACAAAATTTTGCGAGTCAACAGATGTGCTAAATTTTACATTTTCTTTTTCTAGGATAAGGGAGGCAGATGAATTCAGGCTAACATCGCCAAATACTTCTTTGAGTTTTTTTGTAGATACTTCATTTCGCAATCTTACAAAACCGATTAATTCGTCATTTTGTAAATCGGAAAGATTTTCTTCTAATTCAATAGCCAGAACTTCGGTTTTCTTTGAGAGTTCATCACTGTCTCCGGGATCATACCATTGTACTGCTAGCAACCTTGCAGTTTTCTTTTTTAATGAATCCAAAAAATCACAGTCCAAGTTTTTTAACAATTGGTCTGACATCAAGAGCGTTTTTGTTGAATCGGATACAGTACTTTGAATCGTAATTCTTGGTTGCCTAGTCTTAAGTATTTTACATGGCACAACAAATGCCGAGCCAAGATGATGCCGCAATCCTGACTGTACGGAATTTATCTCGCAAAAATTTGACATTTCAATAGAATCAGAAAACTTTTCAAAATCATCAAAATATACTTTAAGGTAATCACAGCTTTTAAGAAAAAACTTTTTGTCCAAAGGAGCGATTTTTGGGTGAAATTGATGCAGTCTGTTTACAAGAGGTACAGGTTGAACTTCTGCAAATTCATAAAATCCATAATCAATACGTTGGCTTTCTTCAGTGCGCAACCTTAAACTCATTATGGTTTTTAGAGAAGGAACTACCATCGAAATTGTTACCCGTTCAATTCCAAAGCGTGAATCATCATAGGGTTCGGATTTTGAAAAAACCCACCCTTGGATCGAAGTTGTCGGTGCGTTATTCCTAATTTTGAGAATATATTCAGCAGAAATCTGTGCAGGCTTTAGAAATTGAGCTTCAAATGTTTCGGAGTCTCTGACAAAACGCCTGATTCCTTGTAGCCAATAACATGCATTTATCATGCATTCTCTAGTAAGTTCATTTCCTTTGATCATAGAATAGTCATAATTTTCAGGTTTTTGACTTACGAGAAATTCACAGTTTTCAGTGGAATGAACTATGCCAACATAAATGTCGTTTAACCACTTTCGTAAAACACTTTCCATAAGAAAATAAAACGGTCGTTGGTTGGGATTCATCCCTAGCAGAAGTCTCATCACATAACATAAAAACAATCATTCGTATCAAAATGGATATTGAGAGAAATATTTGTCAGTGAATTAATCAAGAATGTTTTAGGTCCTCGGAGTGGCATTGACGAAAACATGGAGCAAAATCCACTCAGTGAATACATAACCGGAATTTTATCTCCTGCCGGCTCACAAGGAAGTCTGTCAGTTGACGATCAAGCTGAAATTCCAGAACAAGGTGGAGGAAATAGAGAAGACGATAATTCAGACAATTCGGTCAACATATCTAATCTTCTGGCACCGGCATTAGATCCAAAAAATGTCCCATCATCAATGGGGATATCTTTTCTTTTAAAATCCGAATCAAAGCCTAACATTCAATGTTGCATTACATGGGCAAGGTATTATGAAAAGGAGGGGCAAACAAGTGTCTGGGTACGCCATTCAAGGAATTCAGTGATCAGTATTGATCTTGAAGGCCCAGAACAAGTTTTTCACATCGATTCGACAGGAAAAATTGTAACTAGCAACCCAGAAATATCAATACATGTCTATGTCCGAATGAGAAAAGAAGTTAGGCATGTCACAGTATTGCTAGTAAACAGGATTCACTTTCCTGACGAAAGCCCAAATGTCATCCATCATATTTTCCAGCCTCAGATTAGGATTGTTTGTAATGAGAATGCTGAGATAGTACGACAGGGTTCAGATTCAAAACTTGTTGACTATATGAAATTGCAATTCCAATATGAAAATAGACCGATATATGCTCGCGGTCATCTTACGTCAGCACTTTGGAAAGACATTGATCCAGAAATTATGCCAACAGCTAAACCAGAACTAGATTTTGAAGACGTGCTTCATCAACCGGGATTCAGTTGGATAGATGGACAGGGGCTAAGGGATGAAGACAGAAAAAAGTTTGAAACATCAGATGTGAGAACTGAATATGTTCCAATGTATTCTGTCTCCACACCTTCTTTAGAATGGAATGGAGATGCAAGAAAACCGCCAGAACTTGAAGCATCCAATCTTTCTGAATGCTTTGAAAAAAACACCCTGAAGGAAAAACTAGCTCCTGTTGCAAATGGATATCGACTTTGGATAGACGAATTAAAAAATAAAGCAGTAGATCCCAAGTATCAGGAGATTTCTAAAAAAATAATTCTTGACTGCGAAACAACTTGTGCCAGAATTGACGCAGGTATTGAAAAGATATGTAGTGAGGAAGACGCAATGTTGGCATTTTGTTTTGCAAATAAAGCAATAGACACACAATCCATCTGGCAAAACAACGCATCTTTTACATACAGACCATTTCAAATTGCATTTATACTTGCAAGTATCGAATCAATTTTTAACCCCTCATCAAAGTACAGGGATACCTGTGACTTGCTCTGGGTGCCAACTGGAGTGGGAAAAACAGAAGCTTATCTTGTTATTGTCGCCATGGTTTTGGCTTATCGAAGAATCAAATCCTTGAAAGGAGAACTTTCTGAAATTACCGGTGCGGGAATTTCAGTAATCAGCAGATACACATTAAGACTTTTGACAATCCAGCAATTTCGAAGAAGCCTGTCAATTATTACTGCATGCGAATTCCTGCGAGTCTCAAATTCCACTTCAACGGGTGCTGTTGGCTGGAGACCTAAATCATGTGCAAATACAAAAGACATGATTTGGGGTTCCACACCTTTTAGTGTTGGACTTTGGGTGGGCTCGTCAGTTACTCCAAACAGGCTAAAGGGGCGTATCAGAAAAGGCAAAGCACCTCTGTTTGGTGCATTAGATCTTTTATGTAAAAGAAATCCCAGAGGAGGGCACGGAGAGCCAGCTCAGGTTCTAGACTGTCCAGCCTGTAAATCAATTCTGGCTATTCCGGATATTGGGTTGCATCCCAGAGATCATCAGATAAATTTTGTTTTCTCATCTGATTCAAGCAACTTTGAAAACTCCATCAGCGAAATAAACAAATTAAATTTTCCAAACGCAAAGATTAATGGAGTAGAAATTTCTAAGAATGCGTCACAATGGCACTTCACACTGTTATTGCAATTTAGGGCTCTTCAGTTTTTCAAATCTGGAGATGCAGACCAGTTATGGAATCGTATAAAAGATACTTTTTTGGCAAATGATGTTCGAGTTGTTTTACAATCATCCACGCCCTCCCGGCCGGGATATTTTCTAAGAAAATGGGTAAAAAGCAATCAGAATATAGAATACTATGATTTTGATATTTTTTGTACAAATCCAAAATGTCCATTAATCACTAAATGGTTTGGAGGAATGCCATTAGGGAAGATACACGGGCGACAGCCGGATCCAAATTCAAATTCAAACAATTTTGATGGAAAAACACTGCCTGACAATAATTTCCTAATTGACGTGCACGAATCATTTGAAAGTCAAAGATTCATGGCAGACCGAATTCCAATTCCTGCGTACACCGTTGATGAGCAGATCTACCAAAACCTTCCGAGTATGGTAATAGGAACTGTTGATAAATTTGCACGCCTGCCATTCGAACCAAATACTGGAACATTGTTTGGCAATGTGGAGTACTATCATTTGATTTGGGGATATGGCCGCAAAGACGATAAGGGAATTCCGGGGCCTGCTGGTAGGACTGCGCCATTTTACCTAGACAATATCTGTAACCTATCCCCGCCGGATCTGATTATTCAGGATGAATTACATCTTATTGAAGGACCGCTTGGCAGTTTAGTAGGAATTTATGAATCTGCAATTGAATTTCATTCCAGGGAAAATCTAAAACGCCCAAAATACATTGCATCGACTGCAACAATCAGGAGGTCAGAGGAGCATGTACGTGCTGTTTTTACAAGGAATGTCATGACTTTTCCACCCTCGGGGCTATCTGCAGATGACAGGTTTTTCATAAAGGAAAAAGAAAGACACCCTGTCTTTGATTCTGAAAGTGGGCGTTTGTACGTAGGAATTTGTGCACCTGGAAAAGGGGCACTCACGCCACTTGTGAGAATTTGGGCAAGGCTTGCTCAAACTGGTCAAGATCATCACGATCATCCAAAAATTGACCCTTTCTGGACAATTACAGGTTATTTCAATGCAGTAAGGGAGTTAGCAGGAGCCAGAGCATTGTACCGACAGGACATTCCTGAATGGGTAAGACATATTTCTACAAACCCACGTCAACTCCCAGAAGATCAGGGATTGGAGCTGTCAAGCAGAACGCCTTCCACTGATTTGCCCTCAATTCTAAACATGTTAAATCAGCCAATTCCGAATGCTCCGGATGGATTGTTTACCACTTCGATGTTTGGAACTGGCGTAGATGTATCAAGAATAGGGTTGATGATTGTCAACGTAGTGTTTATAATTAATAATCACTTATCATTTTGTCAACAAAGACTGATCGAAAGGTATGGATCGCAGTATGTCCTGCATACTCCATGGTTAAATCA
>RKRY01000077.1 GCA_007571135.1 Candidatus Nitrosopumilus sp.
TCACTATAAGCTCTCATGATCTTTAGCTTTTTCGGTGTAAATATTTTGTCCTTGTTGAGGAATTTTGTACTGTTCTAGGCGTGTTATGCAACAAACTCCTGGGTAGGTATATTTCCACATAAGTAGTGGAGTAACTGGCTAAGTCGCCCTGAGTATGCTGGTACCGCGCCTCGATGTCTGAGTTTTCCATGTGGTGGTACAGATCTGATCCTTTTAGATCGTCGAATCAGGGTTGCATGACATTGTGCGTAACTTAACCGATTACGTAGTGCGGCAGTGATCGGATAAGGTAATTTTGTATTTTAATTGTCTTTATAATATCAGAGGATCAAAATCAGTGTGTTGGGTAGAAAAAGATCTGATAGGAGAAGAAAAGGTAGCCGAGGTAGAAAACAGAAGAGCGATGATTTTTACAGGGTCAGAATTACACTTTATCTTTTAGAAGTCACACAGCAAAACAAAAACCAAATCCAGCTAAACAGCAAATATGGCATTAGCACCATTGAGGCAGGCCGTCTCAAAATCCTGTTGCTAAACATGATTGATGACGATTGGATTCAAGAGATTAAAAATTCGGGAGTTCATTACCCTGTCTACAAATTGAGTGAAAAAGGACTCAAAATAGCAAATTTCATCAAAAATCCTGAGGAGGATCATGATTTTCTGTCGGATATGAATTGTTTTGCAAATATCAAAGAGATTGTTTCATGAGACGGGTAAATCTCTCTTCGTTTCTGATATTGTCTAGATCTTTTTCTTCTAGATACTTTTTGTTTTCTGAATCAATCCCAACTGCAACGGTCAGTGCGTCTAATGCGTCCTCTTTCTGATTTAGTTTTGAAAGAACAAGTGCTTTGTTAAACCATGCAAGATCGTCCGTAGGATCCAAGAGGATTGCCTTTTCAAAACATTTGAGAGAGTCTTCAAGAAGGTCTAGCTCTAGTTTTACAACTCCTTTGTGAATTACTAAATCTGGATCATTGCAATCAATTTTTAGTCCCCTCTCACACGCTTTTAGTGATTCCTTATGCTTCTTCAAATCAAGTAATTCGTTGGCTTGTCCAAATATTGCGTCTATTGAATATGGCTCAATATTTTCAGCTCTTTTATACTCTTTGAGTGATTCCTCATGCCTACCTAAATGACTCAGGACATCAGCGCGAGTCAAAATCGAGTCAGTGTTTTTTTCTTCATGATCAGAACTGAGAGACTCTAATGACTTTTCATACGCCTTGAGTGATTCTTGTTGTCTTCCAAGATCATGAAGAATATCTCCCTTTGTAGCCCAATTAAATTCATTGATAGGATCACACTTAATTGCCAAGTTAATTGCAGATAATGCTTCCTCATTTCTATCTAGATGAATTAATGCAGCAGATTTCAAAGAGTACACAAGTGATTTTTCTTCATCAAAACTCTCTGTCTCATCAATTGCTTCATCAATATACTTTACTGCCGAAGCATAGTCACCATCAAATCCTGCTGTTAATGCAGACATCATGTGCTCGTTCATTGGAAATTCAGTCAGATATTCTCCAATAAGCATCTTCTTGAGTGTACTGATAATGTTCATAATCAAAGTTTATGTGATCGATGTATTTAAAGCGGTTTCAGAATTTCTTAAACTTTTTTCAAAAAATATTAGATTTTACTAAGAAGAGCTTCACCGCCCTATTAAATGTAAAAAGAAATAACAGGCCATGAAAGAATTTCAAATCCCATTCCAAGGTGAGGGATCTGTTCTCAAAAAAAAAGTAGGTTAATGGTATGCCTGTAGCAACAGACAAAAAATCAAAAGGGTTGTCGCATGATAAGTCGGCTAAAAGAAAACACTGTGTGTCCTAACTGCAATACTTGTGCAGACGGATATGACCAAATTCAACAGTTTTTTGGTCTAAGGAACATGGGAGATGGGACTGTTCGTGTTCAATCTTGGTGCAGAAAGTGCAGAAGCGAATCAGGCAAAGGAGTTGCAACTGCATGACGATGAGACAGGAAAGACTCTTTGAAGGAGAGACTCAAGTGGATCTCAAAGATCTAAAGCTTGATTCAAACAATGTGAGATTTCGTCACAACAACTCATTACTCAATGAAAAGCAGATGGAAGACTGGTTGTATGATGATGATGATGATGATGTCAAGCATCTCATCAGGCAGATAATTCGAGACAGGAAGATTCAACAACCAATCTATGTTGTAAGAGATACGGATGGAAAATATACAGCCAAAGAAGGAAACAGAAGGACAGTAGCCCTGAGAAAAATTAACTCTGACATCAAAACAGGAAAACTCTCAGGTTTTAAGTCAGATCACTTTGAAGTGGTTCCAGTGTTTATTCTAAGAGGAACTGAGCACGAGATCAAGGTATTTTTGGGTCAAATCCACGTTTCTGGACACAAAGATTGGGTAATCGGTTAAGTTAGGTTTGATAACTTCACTAATGTAATCGGTTAAGTTACGCACAATGTCATACAATTTTGATCCAACGATCTAAAAGGGATCAGTTTCACACTATCACATGAAAAACCTGGATGTCAAGGC
>RKRY01000145.1 GCA_007571135.1 Candidatus Nitrosopumilus sp.
GGCAGCCTGTCAAGAAAAAGGTTCCACTCGTTTGGCGCGCTGCACCGGGACGGGTTTGTGTGCTGGTTCGCAGAGAGGGCCAACAGTGGGAGCTTTATCGTGTTTCTGGAGGAGCTGCGCCGTAGGTTTGGGAAGGTCCTGATATACCTTGACAACGCAGGATGGCACAAGTCTGTTGCGGTAAAGGAATATCTTGACGGCTGCGGAGGCGACGTCGTGTTGAGGCACCTCCCACCGTACACGCTGGAGCTCAACCCGGTGGAGGTACAGTGGCGCTCCATCCGTAAGGCCACAGGCAACAGGCTGTACGAAAGCACAAACGAGATGAAGGAGTCGATACGTGCAATGCTGAAGAACGACGAGGTCAGGCCCATCAAGATGAGCATATATCTAACCTAGACACTACGGTTCTAGGCGTGTTATGCAACAAACTCGCTGGATTTAGATGAGATGATCTGGACAATACCATAAACTTGGATTATTATATCACAAGGCAATGAAGGTGGCATGCAAATTCAGAATTTTAAGGAACTGGCATCAAGTGATAAAAAGAGGGACGGCTTGGAGATTTTAGAAGAAGGATTGCAAGCTGCAAATCCAAAAGATATTCTCCCAAAATTTGTCACTCCGACAGACATCAGGACTCGAAAAAAACCAATAAAGTTTGCAGATTATTCCAGTGTATATTCAGTAGCATTTGGCAAAGCAGGAGATTCTATGACTCAGGCCCTAAATGCAATAATCCCAGTCAAAAACGGAATCATAGTAATTCCAAAAGGTTCAAAATCAATTGTAAAAGGGAAGAAATTTCGAATTTTCAATTCAGGACACCCCAGACCTGATCAGACCAGCGTAAAGGCGGCAAAAAGTATCATAAGATTTCTGCAAAACAGAAAAAGTGATGAACTGGTAATCTTTCTTGTTTCGGGAGGTGCGTCATCTCTTTTGGCATTGCCTGATCAAGTGAGTCTTGATGATAAAATCCATGCAACAGACTTGTTGCTAAAATCAGGTGCGGCAATTCAGGAATTTAATTGCGTCAGAAAGCACATATCAAAAATCAAGGGAGGAAAACTGATTCAAAACATGAGGTGTTCAGGAGTGAGTCTGATAATGTCTGATGTCAGAGGAGACGATATGTCATCCATTGCATCAGGAACGACATACATGGATAAGACTACATATGAGGATGCATTAGGGATTGTTGACAAATACAGGCTCAAACGGAAAATGCCAATTGGGGTGATGCGACTACTGCAAAAGAGATCCCTGCAAAAAGAAGAATCTCCTAAAAAACCAAAAATCGACAATATTGTAATTGCAAATAATGAATCCTGTTTGATTCAAATGAAAAAAGCGGCTGAAAGGAAAGGATACAGTGTATCTACGATGCAAGTTTTCGGGGATATTAAGGATTCAGTAAGAATGATCTTGGAGAATCTGCCAAAAAAACACAGACAATGTCTAATTTTTGGAGGCGAGTCCACAGTCAAGGTCATAGGAAGGGGGACCGGAGGAAGAAATCAGGAAATCGTATTGCGATTGTTAAAAAATACTCAAAAAGAGATGAAGGTGGTAATTGCGTCTATGGGAACAGATGGCATGGATGGAAATTCAATTTTTGCAGGTGCCATTACTGAAAATGTAAAGGTGGATGTGGTAACAATAAAGGAGTTTCTAAAAAATAATGATTCGGCAAGATTCTTTCAAAAACGAAAAGCTAACATCGTGACAAATTTCACACATACAAACTTGCTGGACATTGGTGTGATTTTAAGTTAGAATAAAAAATTGGTAACCGGTTAATTCACATGAAAGGACTTGTAAAAAATCGAAGTTCATAGGTTGTATGCCGTATATTGGTCAATAACTTGATAAATCTTGTATAATTAGTTGAAATTGCCAGGACTGACTTGATTGATTGCGAGTGGATAATGGCAAGCGTGTCAGAGATGCTGCTGAGAATACTCGGGGCGACTTGACAGGTTACGTTGAAGCTGTTTGGGTTGCTTGCATACATCATAATGACACATTGTGGGCAGTGACGAGTCATAAATCTTCTTCCTTCCTCAAGTGTAAATTAAAGTTTGATCTGTGTTAACCATGCATCAAACCTGCAGTTTATATCAAATATCTTTACCGATAATTCCATTGCTTGAAAAAGTCAGGATAACAAAAAACGGAATCCTGTGCGAGGTAAATGGGAAACGCGTTTACTTGGATCCAAAAAATGCCGATTTGACTGGCATTAATTTTGTATCACATGCCCACTCAGATCATTTGCCTTCAAAAAATGGGGGGATCATCCTATCCTCCATCGAGACAAACAAGATAGCCGATATTCGGGGATTTAAGATGGAAAACCACGTAGAATCACTTGACGACTTCTCTCTAGTTGATAGCGGCCATATACTTGGATCCAAGAGTTTGTTGTTTGATGATATTTTCTATACCGGAGACATCTGTACGAGAAACAGGGGATTTTTGCAGGGTGCCAGGATCCCCAAATGCAAAACCCTGATAACTGAA
>RKRY01000143.1 GCA_007571135.1 Candidatus Nitrosopumilus sp.
CCTTCAGGATTCAAACCCAAGGTAACGATCTCATTGATCATCATCAATGTAGCCATCTTCCTTTTAGAGGTAGCTACTACGGGCCAGTTTTGGGAGTTCTCAAACCAACGCGCCGCATACATGTTCTTTGACTGGGGTGCAGTCCCTTCATGCGTTACCGGATTCTCATCAATGATACAACACGGAATACCATGTCCAGACATGCCGTACGTTTCACTGTTCAGTTCCATGTTCATGCACGGGGGACTGATGCACTTGGGCGGCAACATGTTGTTTTTGTGGATATTTGGAGACAACATTGAACTAAAATTTGGCAAGGCAAAGTTCCTTTTGATCTATCTTGGATGGGGTGTTGGTGCGGGACTTGCGCACATTGCAATTGATCCGACAAGCTCCATTCCTGCAGTTGGGGCCTCTGGTGCAATATCTGGAATACTTGGCGGATATCTGGCAATATATCCCAAGGTCAGAATTGCGACATTTCTCATGCTGGGATTCTTCTGGAGAATGATGCACATTCAAGCAAGATGGTTCTTGCCTTTCTGGCTGGTATTCCAAAACCTGCTTCCTTTCTTCATAGGGGGTTTTGGCGTGGCAGGTGGCGGCGTAGCTTACATGGCTCATATTGGAGGCTTTGCAATAGGCTTTGCAACAGGATACCTATACAAGAAATCCCACAGCTCAGAGTTCACATATGGGACACGTTACGGTTACAGGCCAGACTATTGAAGGAATAAATCACCGTAAACTATGATAAATTCATGCCGTTGATTACAGTATCAATGTATCCTGGCAGAACACAGGAGCAAAAAGACGAATACGCAAAAGCAATCACAAAGGCCGCAGTCGACATTCTTAAGGCAAAAGAGAACCACGTAATCGTTGTCTTTGAAGACAATCCAAAAGAAAATTGGTTTTTGGCAGGAAACCGGCTCTGATTATTTTTAAAATAATTAGACTGGAAAATCCAGTCTAGTGACTGCACATATACACGCATACACTGTTATGATCTGCCCGGCCAATCTTTCCATAATAAAAAAATGGTACATTTTGCAATTGTACCATGCCTTATCCTTTTATTCCCATTAGTTCATCTAGTCCCATGAAAGTCGCCGTTGTTCAATTCAAGGCATCAACAAAAAAGGAAATTAATTTACAAAAAATCATCTCATTTATTTCAAAGGCCGCAAAGAATGCAGCCCTGTGTGCGTTTCCAGAGTTTATGATGTTTTATACAAATTCCAAACAAACACCAAGACATCTTGCAGAATTATCTGAAACAATAAACGGAAATTTTGTTTCAAGCATTGCTCAAGCAGCTAAAGAGAACGGGATTCAGGTTGTAGGTTCCTTTTATGAAAAAAGTGGAAAAAGAGACAGGGTCTATGATACCTCTTTTGTAATTGGCAATAACGGCAAAGTGATCTCTACATATAGGAAAATCCATCTTTATGACGCGTTAGGGTTTAGAGAATCAAACAAAATGGCCCCGGGCTCAAAGATCGCAAAACCAGTAAAAACCTCTCTGGGAAAAATCGGAATGATGATCTGTTATGATTTACGGTTTCCTGAAATGTCCCGCTCGCTTGCGGTATCCGGTTCTGAAGTTTTGGTTGCCCCGTCAGCCTGGGTTAAAGGAAAAATGAAAGAAGAACACTGGTTAACGATTAACAAGACACGTGCAATTGAAAACGGATGCTATGTCGTTGCGCCTGATCAAGTAGGAAACGCCTACTGTGGAAGAAGCATAGTAGTTGATCCTTATGGGAAGATCCTGCTTGATATGAAAAAGAGACAGGGAATTGGGTATGCCACCATTGATTTGAAGAACGTAAGAGACACGAGAAAAGCCTTGCCACTCCTAGTGAACCGAAGGACTGATGTCTATCCTACTTTGAAGGTTTAGGCTTTCTGCTATTGCAATTAAAATTTGAGCATTGCCTTGCCCACTTTTGCTTTCTTGAATATCTGAAAATTATCATAGGCCATTTGCACACATCACACGGATTCTTTGTTGCACGCAGCTTGGCTTTTTGCAGTAATGGAGATGATGCCTTGCATCCCCCATAATAATTTGAACATCCCATGAATCTCTTCCGAGTGGCTCTTGATCGTATCACCATCAGCTCTCCTGCCTTGCAGTCCGGGCACTGGACCAAACCCTTCTTTGGCGAGCTAGTTCCTAGGATGACATACTTTTTTTCCTTTGAGGACCAAGACAGGAAGCCGTTATTGTCAAGATACTGTACAATCTCTTTCTTAAAACCGGCGGTTCTGGACTTGGTTGTCCTGACAACATGCCTTCCAACCGATTTTTTTCTCTGAACCGCCTGCAAGCTAGTCTTTTTCACTGGCATATTCTATGCCGGCTCTCCTAAAACGATTTTTATAGGGACTTGGATCAACGACCTTCGTGGAAGGGGTTTGCGTTCTCGGTGCCGGCAGCACAAAATATGGCAAACTGGCCGACAGTATTGCAGACATCACTACCCAGGCCTCAGTTGCAGCCATTAAGAATGCAGGGATTGAGCCCAAGGAGGTTGGGGCATCGTACATCTCAAACGTATTTGGCGTAGCCGACAAGCAGGTTCACATTGGTCCCGTCCTAATGAGCAGACTAGGCATTCCCGATAAACCATCATTGACAATTGAATCTGCATGTGGAAGCGGCTCTGTCTCATTTAGAGAGGCATATGCAAACATTGCAGCAGGATTCTATGATTGCCTTATTGCAACAGGCGTTGAAAAAGTTACTCATACTGGAACAGAATGGACAACTACATACTTTGCATATTGTTCGGACTTTTTCTACGAGGGACAATCTGGTGCGTCATTTCCCGGATTATTTGCGTCGATGGCAAGAGCGTATCTGACAGAGTTTGGCGCAACAGAAGAAGACTTTGCAAAAGTTGCAGTAAAGAATCACGATAACGGCGCGCTTAATCCAAAAGCCCACATGCAAAAGAGAATCACGGTAGATGATGTAATGAACTCTGCCGTAGTTGCAAGTCCTTTGAAACTTTATGATTGCTGTCCTTTCTCTGACGGAGCCAGTTCTGTAGTCTTGTGTTCAGAAAAGTTTGCAAAAGAGCACGGCGGCGACTATGTCAAGGTTATCGGTTCTGGCAGAGGCGGTTCGCCTGCCGCACTGCAGGGCCGTGATCATATGACCACCATTCCAAGCACAAAGATTGCATCAGAGGCCGCATACAAGATGGCAGGAGTTACTGCCAAGGATATTGACTTTGCAGAAGTACACGACTGCTTTACAATTGCAGAAGTAGTTGACACTGAAGATTTAGGCTTCTTTGACAAAGGACAGGGGATCCAGGCGGTTAGGGAAGAAAGGACAAGACTAAATTCAGATATTTCAATCAATCCCTCAGGTGGCCTTAAATCAAAAGGGCATCCAATTGGCGCAACCGGAATCGGCCAGGTAGTTGAGATGTATGATCAGTTGACTGGCAACGCCGGCCGAAGATCTGTCAAGGATGCCAAACTTGGCATGACCCATAACTTTGGCGCAACCGGCGCAAGTTGCGCTGTTCATATCTTCGAGAGTGCCTAAAATGTCTGTTGAGGAACAAGTCATTGAGAATGCAAGACAGGGCAAACTTTTGACTCACAAATGTGCTGATTGCCGATATCTCCACCTCTCTACTGCCTACTACTGCAGGCAATGCGGAAGCGAGGACTTTGAGGATGTCTTGGTAGACGGAAAGGGCACTGTGGCTACCTATACCATAATTACTGTGGCCCCTGCAGGCTTTGAGAAATACACCCCATACGCCTTTGTGATCATGAAATTAGACGGTGTTGACTTGAGAATATCCGGATTTATGGAGGGCATTGCCACTCCTGATGACCTGCCTGTTGGCACTCCTGCAAAAATCACTGGTTTTGACGAACGTGGAATTCTGATTCAAAGACAGTAATTTTTTTTGTTCTGATTATTAAAAAAATTCAGAATCGATTCTTATTATTTTGTATCTGTGATCTCTTTTATGTCTGTTGAAGTGACGTGTGGCAAATGTGGTGAGAGGATCGCCAATATGAAAATGCTAAAGCCTCTCAAGGATGTGATGAATGCCCACCGCGGAAAATGTCCGTCTTGTGGACAGAAACTTTCGGCATCTGAATTCTCTCTTGATGTTCAAGAAAAATGATCACAGCATGCATCCCATGATCAATTTTTATTTTTGAAAATATCCTGATTATTTTGATCCCCTCGACAAAAGATTTCATCCGGCCGACAATTTCGGTGATCAAAAATTCAAAAAGTGATCGAGTCACAAGTCTTATTTACCTCTCTTCTTTAGACTCAATTGTGAAATCAAGTGCCGAGGATCTAGAATTAGATCTAGACGAAGCTGATCTAGACGAAGATTTTGACGATGCAGACGATCTGCCAAAAAGAAGTGGAGTCTTGCAATCTACGTCAAAACGCGTAAGGATGATCTTCTCCGTCATGGCAAGTCCAAACAGAATCGACATCCTTAGAATTCTAAATTCCAAAGGCCCCTTGACTTATTCCGAACTAAAATCATTGGCCGGTTTCAAATCCAAAAAAGAAAGTGGGAAATTTGCCTACCACTTGAGAAAATTACTAAGACAATCCCTTGTCGCACTAAACAAATCTGAAAGGCGTTACACAATTACGAATCTTGGAAAGCTTGTTCTAAGTCTGGCAAGGCAAATTGAAGAGCGCTCAATAATTGAAAGTGGAAAGATGTACGTTCGTACATCGCACGAGTCCATTGAAGAATTTCATCCCCATAAAATCATACAGTCTCTAGTTCGTGAGGGGAGCCTTCCACTTGAGCTGGCACAAAAAATTACTGAGGAGGTCGAAAATCGAATCTACAAATACCAAACAACCTATCTTACAGGCTCGTTAATACGCGAAATGGTCAATTCTGTTCTTCTTGAGCATGGTCACGAGGAATACAGGAGCAAGCTTGCACGCCTAGGCCTGCCTGTATTTGACGTTCAGCAGATGATCTCCAACCTGGATAGCGTGGATAACGGCGCTGAAGGCCTTTTGTTCAATACAGGACAAAGTGTCTTTGCAGAGCATCTGCTCACTAACATTTTACCAAAGGACGTCGCTGATTTCTATCTTTCCGGCGACTTGCACATTACAAATCTTGGAACATGGTCAATGATTCCTGATACAATCTTTGTTAATGTTAAGGAACTCTTAGATGGCGGGATTGATCTTGGAGGAAAGTATATTGATGTATCAAGACTCCCTGCACCAAAACAACTTGATGAAATTGCAAGTTCCTTGTCGATACTAATCTCTTTACTGTCAAAAGAGGCCTCTCAAGAAATTGTTCTTGATGGATTGCCACAACTATTTGCCAAACGTACAAAGTCATTGGCCGAACTTGAACAAAAATTGACAAATGCATTTGCAACTGCATCTACTACAAAATACAATAAAGCAAGTACAAACATTTCAATTAGATTACAACTGGGAACTGACGCAAAAATTATTACTTCGATTATTAATGCTTACAAAAATTATACAAAACTAACACCCAAACCAAAAATTGGCTTGATCATTGACAATGAAAAAGGAAAGACTGCAGACGTTTCAGAATCCGTCGCAGAAATTATTTCGATCGGCGGCAAGGTAACGTTTGCAAAAGGACAGACGTCTAGTTATGGCGTTACCAACGGTTCGACTAAAAGTTCTGGTCCGTTGGCAATTGTACTGCAGTCTGTTTCAATTAACTTGCCACGACTTGCATTCGAATCAAACAAAGATGAGACTTACTTTAGGGCAAGGCTTGCATTGTTGATGAAGCCTGCATTGTTTTCTATGGCATTGAGAAAGAAAGACATATCTGATCTTACAAGAAGAGGCTTAAACCCAATTCTTGCAAAGAATACCCAATACATGCAAAAAAACTCAATATCACTTGTAATCAACCTAGTCGGACTAAAAGAGGCAGTCTTTAACATTCTTGGTTTCAAAGATGACAAAAACGGCAAAGAGATTCTCCATAAGGCAATTGAAACTGCAGTCGATATTGCTGCCAAAAAGGGCAAGGAATTGGGAGATTCTGTGGCCGTTTGCATTACTGAGACAGAGGGATCTGGGCGATTTGCAAATATGGATGGTGAAAAATATGGCAAAAATTCCACTCTAAACTCGATGGATGGGGGCTCTTACTCTCAATGTATGGCAATTGACGCCTCAGAGGTAGGTAACTATACTGCTAAAAGTGAGCTTATTTCTGAATATAACAAGATCTCCAAGCTGCTTAATGGCGGCCTACTTGTAAATCTGAACATTGATAAAGATGCCAAAGTAGCCGATATCAAAAAATCCATTGAAAAGACTGCCAAGCTAACTGGTTCCTTCAGACTAGTTAAACCGATTGCAGTTTGTGGCGAGTGCGGCTTTAAGGAAGAGCCATTTGACGACAAGTGCCCAAAATGCAAGTCACCATATGTTGTTGTCTGAAAAGCGTTAATCAAGAACTAACAACGATCATTTTTCAAAACTTTTTGATCCATTTCAGATGTGACGATGATCGCCAATATTGCATTCATAGTAATCGGTCAAGTCAGCTTTGACAATTTCAACAAATTATGCAAGATTTATCAAATTATTGAAAAATATACAGTATGTAAGCTATGAACTCTCATTTTTTAGAAGTTCCTTTATGTGACTTAACCGATTACCACTCATAGGCCAATATGAAGTCTATCATAGCGGTGTCAATATTTTTGAACCGAGATTGGAGTAAAAATTTCAGAATCAGTTATATCCATATTCATTATACCCCTTACGGGGAAATTATAATTGGATAATTCACAAATAGAAAACACGATCAATAAGATCCGTAAGCGCAGTGGCGCAGTTACGGCTTTTAATCAATATAAAATCTCAAATGCCATTTACAGGGCATTGGCAGCCACCTCTAAAGCCGACCGTGGTCTAGCCGATCAGCTATCAGATAAAGTAGTTGACAAACTTGTAGAACAGGGATTTACTAGTTCTAGAACGCCTACAGTAGAAGATATTCAGGATATTGTAGAGTCAACCTTGATCGATAGCGGCAACAGCGATATTGCAAAAGCATACATCGTCTACAGACATGAGAGAAGAAAATTAAGGGACGAGAAGATGAAGGTCTTGAATCTCAAATCATTAGATTCCGTATCCAAAAAGTTTGATCTCAATTGCCTTAGGGTCCTTGCGTCTAGATACCTGTTTAGAAACGGCAAAAACGAGATCATCGAATCACCGACCCAGATGTTTGAGAGAGTCGCAATTCTAGTCGGCGTCGGTGATCTGCTGTATGATTCACAAATCTTTGACAAGTCTGCAAGCTCAAGACAAGATACGAACGAGGCAGAATCTTATCTAGAAAAACTAGATGCCTTTGATTACAAATTCAAAATCGGAGAGTACTATCTCAACAAGTGGCATTTTAGATCCCTGATCAACCACTATGTTTCTCTAGCAGAAAAGGACCAGATGAAGATCAGCTTCAAGGATCTTCTGACATTGCTTGCAACAAGGAAGCTTGACAGCTACCGGGATAAAATCTCCGAGTACTTTGAGTTAATGGTATCACAGGACTTTCTGCCAAACTCGCCTACCATGATGAATGCAGGCGGGAGGTTGGGACAGCTGTCAGCGTGTTTTGTTCTTGGAATGGAAGACGGAATGGAACAAATCATGAAATCTACCTCAGACGCTGCAATGATCTTCAAGTCCGGCGGAGGTGTGGGAATCAACTATTCTGATCTTCGTGAGGAAGGCGACATTGTCGCATCAACCTCGGGAGTGGCATCCGGTCCGGTCTCTTTTATGAACATCATCAATACGGTCACTGAGGTCGTCAAACAGGGAGGAAAACGACGCGGCGCAAACATGGGAATTATTGAGGCGTGGCATCCTGACGTTGAGAAATTCATTACAAACAAAACAGAACCGGGAGTGTTGGAGAACTTTAACGTCAGTGTTGGGATCTGGGAGGACTTTTGGCATTCGCTTGTAAACACGTCGGATGGAAATTACGTCCTGCGAAGTCCGCGTGACAAGAAACCTGTCAAAGAGATTAATTCACACCAGTTAATCGACTTGATTGCGCTGTCCGCTTGGAAGAGCGCAGAACCGGGTCTGATCTTCTTTGATCAAATCAACAAGTACAACGTGTTTGCCAAGGCAAGGCAGGCGCCATTAAGAGCTACAAATCCGTGCGGAGAGCAAAGCCTCTATCCATACGAGTCGTGTAACCTTGGTTCGATTAACTTGGTCAATCTTGTTAAACGACAAGCTGATGGAACCTATGAGTTTGATTGGCAAAGGTATGAGGAGACGATCAGAAAGACTACTCGTTTCTTGGATAACATCATCGATGTGAACCACTATCCTGTCGACGAGATCAATGTGGCATCAAAGGAATCAAGAAGAATCGGATTGGGAGTTATGGGAGTAGCCGATCTGTTGTACAAACTTAGAATCCCATACAACTCCAAAGAAGGTTACGAACTGCAATCAAAACTATCTGAAGCCCTGACTTACTATTCTATGGAAGAAAGCGTAGCCTTGGCAAAGGCCAGAGGCAAATTCCCGCTCTGCT
>RKRY01000134.1 GCA_007571135.1 Candidatus Nitrosopumilus sp.
CCTCGGTGTCCAAGTTTTTCATGTATTGGTGCGGTCCTGATCCCTTTTAGATCGTTGGATCAAAATTATATGACATTGTGCGTAACTTAACCGATTACAGGCGGTTTGGCACGCTGATGACGTGCTTCCTGACATGGGAGCGGAGAGGGGCAAACGTGTCAGAGATGCTGCTGAGAATACTCGGAGCGACTTAACCGGGTACCTACGAAGTGAAAAAATAGTTTAAAGACAATTGAAAATTTCCAACTTTAATGAAGGAAATGGTGTATGCAGATGAAAAAAGGGATTAAAACAACAGATAATTTCAAGCAGATTACATTGTTGCCTGAGCAGCTTGGTGGAACATCTCGCTTTTTGCACATCCTGCAGCAAGCTCGTCACCAGCTCCACGTCTCATAAGGCCCCTGTAAAGACCGTCTTCGAGTTTGACACCCTCCCTTTCTTCCCATTCTTCTACGGTAATAGAGTATTTCTTTTGGATTCTGTCCCTATACCATTCAGGGATTACATTAAACGCACAGAATGGGACAATTCTGAGATCCGGAGTCAGATAGTGAATATCACATCTCTGTAGCCTCTCCAGATCTTCATTGTATTTGTCTTGGAAGTGCATCATGCCAAGGAATAATCCCTTAACATGCCATGAGCCGACCGAGTCAAAGGATCTCTTCATCAGGATATTTCCAAACATCTTTGCCAGGTCTAATCCTGCCGGTTGTTTCTTGGAATCGACAAATCCCTTGAGTTTTCTTACAACCTCAAGCATTGTAAAGTACTTGTTTTTACCAGAGCGAATCTCTTCTGCCTTGTCTTCAAAGAGTTCCAACATCCCTTGGATATCACAGAATTTTGTCAATGGAACAAACTTTTTTGTTTCTTCATCTTCAAAGATGTATGTACCTGCACCGCAGGCAAAGTGAATTGACAGTTCATACTTTGGTTTGCTTGAAAATGCCTCAATTACATTGGTAAGAGGCATGCAACTTGGAACTGGGAACCAGTCATCGACTGTTACTTCACCGTTTGTCTGTTCTTCAATTCTTTGAATGCAATCAGGAATTGTAATTCTGTATTTTTCACGTTCAGATTTGCCCATTCTACCAGTCAGAGATACGGGTTGAAAGTTTACAGCATGAACAACATCCATGTTCTTTTGGGCATATCTGATAATTCCGCCCAATTCGTGGTCGTTAATTGATTTGATTACAGTGGGAACAAATACAACAGTGGTTCCAGTCTTTCTACAGCTATCAAGTGCATATGGGATCTCCCAGTGATTCTTTGGGTTTGTTCTTGCAGTAACGCCATCAAATGACAGATACAGATTGTTGCATCCAGCAAGTCTTACTTCTCGTGCGGCTTCTGGATCCATCGCATGTCTAATTCCATTAGTGTTCATCTGAATATGATCAACGCCCTCTTCTTTCATGATTTTAATTACATCGGCAATATCTTCTCTAAGCATCGGTTCACCACCAGTAATTTGTATGGAATTACCTGGAATTGGTCTTTCAGCTCTCAAAGTCTTCATCATTGCTCTGACTTGAGTATGATCCGGTTCATACATGTAAGCGCCTTCAAGTCCCTTCTTAACATAGAAGAAGCAATACCAACATGTCAAGTCGCATCTGTTAGTTACGATCATGTTTGCTAGTCCACTGTGTGACAAGTGATTAGAGCACAATCCGCAGTTGTTTGGACAAGAACATTTGTCAATCATTACATTTGGAGCATGTGCGCCCTTACCGTCCATCCAGTATGTGCTGAATTTTTTATACATCTCATAGGAGCCAAAGTATAATTCTTCACATTCGCCATGTGTTGGACATACTTTAGACATGAAGACCTTGTTGTCTCTTTCAAAGACTTCTGCATCCAGAATCATGTTACAATCCGGACAAATGCTTTGAGTGAATCTAATAGTAGACTTTTTTCCTAGATTTTTAGTCGATTGGTTGGATATTTGAATTAGTGCCATCTATATTTGGCATTTTTCTGAAATACTATATAATGCATTTCATACTTGGCCCCGTGTAGAATTTAGGATCTACGCATATCTGATTTAAATATCAAAACTGATCGACTAGATCGCGTGAGCATATCAGATAAGACCAGAAAGGCACTAGAAAAAATTGGCCTTACAAGTTATGAGATTAGAACGCTTACTACCCTACTAAAATCAGGAGAATTAACGGCATCAGATCTTAATCAGAGATCAGGAGTTCCATACTCAAAAATTTATGAAGTGTTAGGAACGCTGGAAGATAAAGGATGGATCGGTTCGGACGACTCTAGACCAACAAAATATTTTGCAAAGTCACCATCTACGGGAATTAAAACCACAAAACAAAGGATGGAAAGTGACTTTTTACAAAATCAAAACATCATTATAAATGAGTTAGTGCCGTTATATGAGAAAAGTGGCACCAGTGAAAAACCGGATATTTGGGTGTTATCAGGTGCAAGCAACATTGTAGCAAAAATTTTGGAGATGGTTGAAACTTGTAGAAATGAAGTGATGATTGCGTTGCCAGAAGCAGGTGAAGAACTAGTAAAACAAGCACTGCCAAAATTACGATTACTTCACGACAAAGGAGTTGATATCACGATTTTAACTTCAGATAAGATGGATAAAGAATCAATTAAAGCGATCAAAAGAGTGTCAACTGTTAAGAACAAGAAAGGATTGTTCGGGGGAGGAATAATTTCAGATAAGAGGTATGTTGTGATACTGTTAGGATCTGAGATAAGTAGTGCAAATTCGTCTGACATAGTCGCAATTTGGGCAGATCACGCAGGATTGGCAGATTTTGCAAGACAATATTTTGAATATTTATTAAAAGATTCAAAGAAGATGTAGTCATGGATGCGTTAAATGACGAAGAGGTCCTGTTTGTAGGAACGGCGGATGCTGAACATGTAGAGATGTATCTTAAGGCAATTTGGCACATTAAAGAGAGGGGAGGAGAAGTCAAAATTAGCACCATAGCAAAAATGCTGAATGTAAGGCAACCAAGCGTAGTACAAATGCTCAAGAAATTGAATAGACAGAATTTAGTTACGTACAACAAGGCAGGAGTAAAACTAACTGAAGATGGTGAAAAAATAGGTGCGAGTATGATGAGAAATAGCAGATTGCTTGAGGTTTTGATGGACAGTGCACTCAAAGTTGCAATAGATGAAGAAATGGTATGCGGTATTGAACATCATATGAATAAACAATTTACAGATGCATTGTGTACAATGTTAAAACACCCAAGAAAATGTCCACATGATCATGACATTCCAATGGGTGAATGCTGTCAAGTAAATTAAATTCCCGCCCTAAAAGATATATCATCATAATTTCTAGTCGAGTTATGACATGTTTTTGCGGCTGTCAAACATATGAAAAAGATGCAAACGGATTCAAAATGGCATGTGTACAGTGTGGGCACGGTCCTCAGAACCATGACGATGAATTCAGGGCAGCGGCAAGAAAGAATGAAGCGCAAAGTCAAAAGCGGGATGCAGACTTTGGATGATTAATCATTCGCCAATAATTTTTACTAGAACCCTTTTTGGTCGCCTGCCATCAAACTCACCATAGAAAATTTGTTCCCAAGGACCAAAATCTAACTTGCCATTAGTAATTGCAACTACAGCTTCCCTGCCCATTACTTGACGCTTTAGGTGGGCATCTGCATTATCTTCGCCGGTATCATTGTGTTTGTACTGCGCAATCGGTTCATGAGGAGCTAAACCTTCTAACCATTTTTCATAGTCACGATGAAGACCGCTTTCATCATCATTGATAAAGACACTGGCGGTGATATGCATTGCATTGACAAGACAGAGTCCTTCCCTAACCTTGCTTTTTGTAACAAGTTTTCTTATGTCAGGAGTGATGTTGACAAATCCCCTTCTTGATTTTACATTAAATATCATGTATTTAGTTAATGATTTCACATATTTTGAATGGCCTTGATCAATTAAAATCCTGAGGCAGGCTCAGAACTCAAGATCCTCATCATCGCTTCAAAGGGATACGTTCATCACTGCCCGCATGCTAGTTTTGAGGCGGATTCCTTTTGAGTCTTTCAAGAAGCTTGATAAGTGGCTAATAGGCTAGTCATGGAAAATGGTCACGATTAATACTCCTGCTTCATTGGAAAGTTTTAGGAGGTTCATAATTTCTAGTACGTGCAAGTCATATGCTCCAAGAAGTTATCTTGGTGATTTTGAAGTATTTGCGGAAAGAGAAGACAGCTTAGGTTCAATTTATGTCGAGGCAGCTGATAAAGTCACTTTGAAGAAAATTAGAGATGTCACATTTGTCAATGCAAGGGATGTATTAGGGATTATTTACAACTCTAAAAGTGGCAATACCTCACTCAAATGGCGTCAATTAAAGAGAAATCACGGTAAGGTTGTAGGGGAGGCTTCTGCAAATTCCCTTACAAATTTAGCTGAGACTGGGGTTCTTACGTTAGACTGGGTGGAGAGCTACCTTAAGAAAAAGTCTGAGGAATCAAAACCTGCTTAAGAAACTAGCTGAACTCTTTTGTTGTTGTACTTAGAATCTATACCATGATAACAAAAGTAGTTGATGAGAACTCAATCTCCATAATTGCAGAGGACTCAGATGATCTTTTGAATTTAAGGAGAATCATTAAGGAAGGTGACAGGGTTATAGGCGATACAACGCGTGTTTTAAAGCAAGAAAGAGATTATTCCAGGCCTGACAAGGGTAAGCGGGTAAAAGTTAGAATTGCGCTTGTAGCTGAAAAAATATCGCTTGATGGCGTATTAGATAGACTGCGAATTGCCGGAACTATTTTAGAATCAAATAACGAGGCAGTGCCGCACGGATCACACCATTCATTTACACTCAAAATTGGTGATGAAGCCACAATTTTCAAGAAAAGATGGGCTCCAATAGAAAAAAGATTGCTTGAATCAAATAATAATCAAACAGGATTTGTGCTAGTAGCAATTGACACTGCAGATTGTGGTGTTGGAAGATTGAAAGGTACGCACCTGGAATTTTTTCCAAATATTTATTCTGGCTCAGGAGGTAAGAGATACAAAACAAATTTCAACATAGAAAAATTCTTTGAGCAAGTACAAAAATCAGTTTCGAGTGCGAAAAAAGATAATGACTCGATAATAATTTTTGGTCCTGGAGAAACTAAAAGGCGATTTTCAAACTTTCTTCAAAAATCACGAGGATTTCAAGGATTGAGGATTCATGTCGTTGAGGGAATAGATTCCGGAGGGGAAGACGGCATTTTCACGTTTACAAAGTCACAGACAATGAAAGAGATAATGTTTGGCAGCAAATTAGCAAAAGTATCATCAATAATTGATAAAGTTATGATCCTTGCAAACAAAAAAAGTAGAAAATTTTCAATGGGGTTTGAGGAGACTTTTATGGCAAACCAGATGGGTGCGGTAGATTCAATGGTATTTTCAGATAAAGCAATTCAAGAAAATAATGAACAGCAGATAATAGATCTTCTAAATGATGCTGAGGTCAAAGGGGTAAAGATCTACAGTGTGGATGCAACTACCGATATTGGTCTTAGAGTGACGGGATTGGGGGGAATTGTTTCGTTACTAAGATATCCGATTGAAACTTAGTTTGTTGAACCGACAAGCCAATCAAAATATGGCGTGTTGATTGAGGAGACATCAACTTCGGCAATTTCAGGCACATCATAGGGATGAGCTTCTTCAATTTGTTGTTTTAGTAGCCCCCTATTTTTTGATGTGGTTTTAAAGATTGCCAGATACTCTGAAGAATCTCTTATTTTGTTATTCCAAGAGTAAATTGACGAAATTTTTAATATGTTTACACATGCGCTTGTCTTGTTTTTAACAAGCATTTTTGCAATTTTTGTTACAGATTTTTTGTCCGGATAAGTCGAGATGACTATCACTGGTTTCATAGTAAATGATAAATGTACGTACTTTAAAAAATTAACAACTAGTTTGGAACTTGATTTTATTACACAGAATTCGATCATATATGTATTAATTGCCTGGGTCGTAATTGTCGTAACTGCAAAGGGTCTAAAGCTTGAAAGGTATGGATTTGAGATTAAGGCATATAGTCTAACATACAAAAACAGGAATGTAAACACTGCCCTGCTAAAGATGCTAGGTCGAACAAGAAGGGGCATTCGGGTATTTGCTGATGTGAGTATTGTTGCAGGTTTCATAATGATGGGTTTTGCATTTTGGTTTCTGATAAACAATGTTTCAAACTTTTTTGTTGCACAGGATGAATTTTCAGAATTAACCGTATTAATCCCAGGAGTTACGCTAACATCATCTGCATCAATTGCATATTTTTTATTGTCAATTCCAATCGTACTGGTTATTCATGAAGGCGCTCATGGGATTGTTGCGGCATTAGAGAAGATAAAGATCAAAACAGGAGGATTCGCAATATTCATTGCAATGTTTGCAGGATTTGTAGAGCCTGATGACGAAGAATTTGGAAAGGCAAAAAAAATCTCGAAACTTCGGGTAATAGGGGCAGGAGCAACCTCAAATGTTATTTTTGCATTTGTCCTAGGAGCGATTTTGCTTACAAATCCATTTTTTGCCATGGTATTGCCCGAACCATTACTGAGTACTTTTTATGATTTACCACAAGGGGTCCTAGTGTTGTCAATTATAGAAGATTCGGGGGCCGAGAAAGCTGGATTGATGACAAATGACATCATTACGTCAATTAATGATACCCAGATATTTAGTGCAGTAGACTTTCCGAGATTGAGTCCTGGAGAAATTGCAAATGTTTCAGTTCTCAGAGACGGCCAGACATTGGACTTTGATGTAGGGATCACTCCATCTCCGGATGATCCTGAAAGAGGATTAATTGGCATAATGAGAGACAATACTTTTGCATACAAACCTGTAATGAACTTCATTGAATGGAATGATCCTAATGTTTCAATGTTCCTGTTATGGTTATGGATGATCTCTTTTTTTATTGGAATTATCAATATGCTTCCACTCCCAATTTTAGACGGAGGCAAGTTCATTCACACCATAATTGACAAGCGAATTTCAGACAGCGCAGTAAGCGGAGTAATGTGGGGAATCTACGCATTTACATTCGTGTTATTTGGATTGAATATTGCCCTGTCTTATATGAGATCAGGCTGGTTCACAATTTAGGCCGTCCCTTGGATGTGTAGCCATGCCCCAAAGTCTGCATGCTGGAGGATAAAGAGGATTGCAGTGTACTTCTGACCTAAAGAATCATTAATGAAAAAAATCATTTCATCACATGCAATGTGACAGATGCCATAATCAGGCAGCTTACACAAGAAAGTATTCAGGAGTAAAACTGTGTTCAGTGTGTTTTTCAAATTCAATTGTTAGAAAAACTGCAAAAACCATTTCAAAGTTCAACATGATAAGAAATGATGAATTGGTTGCAGTGGCAGTTTCGG
The DNA here is from genome assembly GCA_007571135.1 of Candidatus Nitrosopumilus sp. Taxonomy (GTDB): domain Archaea; phylum Thermoproteota; class Nitrososphaeria; order Nitrososphaerales; family Nitrosopumilaceae; genus Nitrosopumilus. The sequence continues at coordinate 7,449 of RKRY01000134.1, forward strand.
GTGGAAAGGATTCCTTGGCGCTGCTGAAAATAATGCAAGAAATGTCAGCTAGTCATAATTTTAGAATTGTAGCAATAACTATTGATGAGGGAATTCCCGGCTACAGAAATGAGGCATTAGAGATTGTGGAAAAATTTTGTAATGAGTTAAATGTTGAACATAAAGTGTACTCTTACAAGGATCTTTTTGAATTAACATTAGATCAGGCACTTGATTTGAGAGGGAATGAAAAAACATCATCATCATGTACAATATGTGGAACGCTGAGAAGACGTGCAATTGATCATGCAGCTAAAGACACAGGTGCAAATGTAGTTGCAACGGGTCATAATTTAGATGACGCGCTTCAAACGTTTGTCATCAACATGCTTTCAGGTGATACAAACAAGATAGGATGGATGGATCCGGATACGTCAGCAAACACTTTGAGAAAAATAAAGCCGTTTTGTGAAATTTATGAGGAGGAGATTGTATTTTATGCATTTACAAATAACATTCCATTTCAATCAGAGCCGTGTCCTCATATGAGTGAGGGAATTAGGACGGAGATTAGAGAATTCTTAAATTCATTAGAAAAGCAGCATAGCGGAATTAAAAATAACTTGTGCCAATCCGTAATCAGATTATCTAAAATCGTAAAGGAGTCAGATTATAAGCAAAAAACAATTTGTGAGAGATGTGGAAAAGAGTGTACGGGAAGTGTATGCTCAGTTTGCAGCATGATCTTGAAGTTAAAAGGGGATCAAACCTAATGCAAATATAACACGCATGATTTAGGAAATGTGGTAGTAGGTAGGATCAGGGTGCCAGCCGTGCCCTCTTCTGAAACCGGCTATATGCAGAGATCAGTAACTGCTGGGTAAATCTCTAGATGAGGAATTCCCGCTTGGTGTGCGGAGATGAAATCACGCCGAGGCGGGTGGTTGCAGGACTAGAATTATCCGAAGGGATGACTTAAGACCGAACCATCGAAATGGATGAGGTCCGGGAGGGAGCAATCCTAAGGTGGAGCATCCACGCTTCCTCGTCAACGTGGCGGATCTTGTATGCCTTGAAATGG
>RKRY01000130.1 GCA_007571135.1 Candidatus Nitrosopumilus sp.
TGAAGCGGTTAATCTCCCTGAGTTCATCCTCCCATGCCGGATCATGCCTGATGACCAGATCCCTTCCACGTTTTACGTACTTGCGATTGTCAGTGTGTGCCACACTCACTATAATCTCTCATGATCTTTAGCTTTTTCGGTGTAAATATTTTGTCCTTGTTGAGGAATTTTGCACTGCTCTAGGCGTGTTATGCAACAAACTCTGAAGCACGCCCTTATTGAGCTGTTCTGACTTGCCGCTTGGACGGTACTTTTGGGTTAACTGTTTTTGCTGTAAAGAATTAAAAGGTGGAAATTAGTTAACTACTGATCGTCGATCAGCTTGGTTAACGATTTGAAAGGTTTTTTGCTTTAACAAACTCCCAAATTTTTTTGGTCATCTCGCTTGGTGCAATTGGTTTCTTGCCGAAGATCTGTTCGGCAGTTTCCTTGCGTCCTGCAAAACTTATTGCGTACCCGCCAAATGCCGGTTTCCCTGCTCTTGATATAGTAGCCTTTTTTTTAGTTGTAGCCTTTTTTTTAGGTGCAACTTTTCTTTTGGTATCTTGTCTTTTTGTTGCCAATCTCTTGCAACCTTATTCTAAAATAAGTATAATAACTTAGAGCTTGATATAATGTAACACAAGGTAATCTTTGAGCCTTCGAACGGATTTAAGGGATAATTTTGGAGAATCCAGTACCTTGGAAAAGCCTTCTCCCTCCACTAACGAGATGGATTCCGAACCGCCAACAACGTATGGAGAGACAGTGATGAGAAGTTCGTCAAACGCGCCACTTCTGATAAATTCCCAATTTACAGTTCCGCCTCCTTCAACAAGAATTTTTGAAATATTTTTCCTGTAGAGAATTTTTAGCAGGGATCCCAAATGCACCCGTGATCTTCCTGAAAAGATTATTTCGACTGGAAATTTCTTTAATTTCTCCAAATTTGATTTGGGTATGGACTTTGATACGACAATTATCGTAGGAACGGTGCTGCTAGTCCGTAGTATTTTGGATTTTCCTGCAATTGATCCTCTTGAATCTAAAATTATTCTAATTGGGCTTTTTCCTTTTACGTTTCTAGTTGTCAGTAATGGATCGTCTTTTAAGACGGTATTTCTTCCTACCAAGACCGCATCAACCTGCGACCTTAATTTGTGAACGCGTTTCAAATCAGATGGCGAGGATAACCTTGAATCCCCATCTTTTGTAACAATCTTTCCATCAATTGAGATTGCCGCATTCAAAATAACAAATGGCTTAGAGGCCACCATGTACAATTCTGCCTCCAATCATTACAGCTCTAATTGCCGACTCGGATGCACGATGGACAACTGCTGCATAAGGATTGTGCATCGGTTCTAAATCAAGTGAGTGCTTGTCAATGAAGATACAATCGGCAAGTTTTCCAATACCGATGGTGCCCATGTTCTTCTTCAAAATTTTCCCCCCGTTGACAGTTGCCATCTTCAGAATCTCCTTTGGATCGATTCTCTTCCTATGAATTCCCATGGTGACCTTCCAAAGAAAGTCCATCTCCCTGAACATGTCAGGAGAGTTTACCATTACGTTATCTGTGCCAAGTCCTACAATACAACCGGCCTTTCTCATCAGCTCTACATCCGGAATTCCCTCAGCCAAAGACGAGTTGGCCCTAGGACAGACAACGATTCCTCTGGTTTTTTGTGCAGTTTTGCGTAAATCGCTTTTTGAGGCATATGTCATGTGGACCAAAAAATGAGGCCTCATGGACAAAGCTCGAACGGTCTCGGATCTTCCTGTGATCTTTTTAGATTTTGAGGTACTCTGTGCGGTCTCAGCAGAATGAATTGCCCTGATTTTGGCAGTCTTTGAATAGTAGTTTAGAACCGAAGCGCTGTTTTCGTTAGCTCCGCTAATTCCAATTCCGTCGCATCTTTTGAGCATGGAGAGCAGTTCGCCGTTTTTTTCTTTTGGAAAAGGGACGTTTTTTTTGATCTCTGAATTCGTGTTGTAACTCTCTATTCGTCCTAAAACGACTGATCGGATTGGGACGTCCCTTAACGCATTTTCTAGCATCATCACGCCGTTTAGGCCGCCCTCCCTAAAATCAACAAATGTGGTAATCCCCTTTTGCATCATCGAATAACAAGAGTTTCTCATGAAATTCTCTAGATTCTCATTCCTAGTGTGTTTGAGAATCTTTGATTTTGCCCCGAAAACAGGATGGATTTTTTTATCAGCTGAAGAGTCCAGTGTGACATCCTTCCCAATGGAGTCCCCAATGTGTGTGTGGGCATTAATGAATCCCGGCAGGACTAGCAGGCCCCCGCCATCAATTACATCATCGTTTGGATTGGGGCGTATCTCAGATTGGATTCTTTTAAAGACGCCATTGTGAACCTGTATGTCGACCTTTTGGGCATAATCTAGTTCTTGGCCTAACAACGAGCTTGCATTCTTGATTAGCATGATAGTTCATACACTTCGGGCTTCTCCTTTCCCGAATCCCTGATTTTTCTGATTGTGTCAAGGGATTTTGTGGCTAATTTTGCTGCCTGGCGCGCAGTCTCGGCATTTCCTATTCCGCAATTGAGGATGATCTTGCACTCCTTAATCTGATTAATGAAATCTTGCACGGAGGTTCTGGCCTCCTTGCTAGCGACTACCATAAAGTTGTCCCCTCCCATAAAGAAGGTCAAGGAGTTTTTTTTAAGAAAATATTCTGACATTCTAGAATATAATTCAAAGATCAGAGACGATATTTCATACGGAGAGCCGGCGTCTTGTCGTGATGTAAGATCATCGACATCTAGATGCATTATTGACACGTCAAAGGAGGCCTCATCCGGCATGAATCCAAAGATATTGTATTTCTGATTTAGAACCGCGTTATTCCTTTTGCCATCATGCGCTTTTAGGTTGGCTTCAAAGGGAGATGTCCCATATCCTATTGAAATAGTCAGGCCAACATCAAATGATCGTCCAAGAACTTTCTGAATATGGATATGATCATCTAAAGAAAGGCCGTTTGAAACCACGAAAAATTCATCGGCCCTATTTAGAAATACAAGGCAGTCCTTCTCTGAGAACAATTTTTGGATCTCTTTGTACATGGATGCCTGAAGCATCTGCAGTTCGTGTTCCCTATCACTGCCAAGAGTAAGCGTCCAAGGACCGTATCCGGTAATCTTAAGAATGCTTAGTTGGATCATCTCTCTTTATCCTCTTTAATTCGCCTGCTATCTTCACAACTGCTTCAACGGCTCTTTCTGCAACAGGCCTTATTCTGGCATATGCATGTCTTTGGTGCATTCCAGGTCCGGAGATGCCCAATGACACCGGTTTTTGATACTTGAGAGACAGATCGGTCAATGAGCGGGCAGTCGCATTGGAGATTACCTCGTCATGTTTTGTCTGTCCTTTGATGATGGCGCCCAATGTGACTACTCCGTCCACAGACTCTTTTTGCAGCAAGGAATCTACGATTATGGGCATGTCATAAGCACCCGGAGTTTTGCATACATGCGTAATTCTCAGTTTCAGCTGCTCTGCTTTTTCTTTTGCAACTGATAGCATCCTAGATGTCACTTCCTCATTAAACTCCGAGACTACTACGGCGATATTCAATACTAGTGCACCTTGGCGTATTCTAAAAGTTGTTTGCCGTCAACTAGCGGAATGCCGTTTTCTTTTGCGTATTTTTCTGCCTTGTCAACTGACAATGCAGCGTATGTTTGTGCATCCATCATTTCACAAATTGCAGTAATCGGTGTCAATCCAGCAGTTTGGGCAAGATAGACAGACATCTCTGTATGTCCTTGGCGTGTTGCCAGCATCCCTCTTGACGCAATCAGCAATGGGACATGGCCCGGAGTCTTAAATGATGAGGCAAATCTCTTTTGTCTGTTTTCAATATTGTAGATGTTTGCCATTTCTTTAATTGTAAGGGCCCTATCTTTGTCCGTGATCCCCGTATAGGTTCGGTAGTGATTTACAGACAAGGAGAATGTAGGATGATCTCCGTACGGAGCCAGGCCCATAATCATCTCTTTATTTGAGATCAGCGAATCGGATAAAATTTCGTGCATGTACTGCAGTTGTAGGGAGGAGGCAAAATCATTGCCTAGTGCCATACAAAGCAATCCGCCTGCGTGCTGTCTCATTCTAGCAACATGTTCAGGAGTCACAAATTCTGCGGCAACTACCATATCAACCTCACTTTCACGTCCTGCAGAATCAAATAGCAATACAAATTCACCGCGTCTAAGTGATTCTAAGGCTGACTCAAAGGACATAAAGAAAAAGTCGCAGGTTCTAATTATAAAGTTTACCTAAAAAGTGGTAACTACCAATAAAATGGTAACAATGACTTATTTGAGAGCGTACTTTCCAAGAATGTCAGTTTCAACATTGACTTTGTCGCCTGCCTTCTTTGTATGAAAATTTGTCACTTTGATTGTGTGCGGAATCAGAGATACAGAAGCAAGTGTCCCCTTAACATCAACGACGGTCAAGCTGATTCCGTCGACTGCAATCGAACCCTTCCTGACTATGTATTTTGATAGGTGCCTTGGCACTTCAAGCCAAACTTGAACTTCGTTTGGTTTTTTGAGAATTTTTTTGATTGTGCCTACGCCGTCGACATGGCCTAAAACAAAGTGGCCCTCTAGCCTGCCACCAGCTTTGAGGCTTCTTTCGATGTTGACTCGCTCACCTACTTTGAGATTTCCCAAATTGGTTTTTTTTGTAGTCTCTTCAATCATCTCGAAGATGCAGCCTCTACTAGATCTCGTTAATTTGGTTGCAGTCAGGCAGACACCGTTTAATGCCACGCTCTGGCCGGCTTTCAGTCCTTTGGAATGTTTGCCCAGATCAACTGTCACCTGAATGGCGCTGTGGTTTTTGGTGCTTTTGGAGATTTTTTCTATTTTTCCGATACCTTCAACGATTCCGGTAAACATTGGAAAACTCATTGTAATCTTGTATAAAATTATTTAGAATCGTATTTTACAAATTCATCATCACAGAACTGATGAAAAACCGAACATTTGTTTTCTTTTGCGTCATCTTTTATTTTTTGCATATCTTTGTTTAACACACCTTGTGCGGCAAGAAATGCATCATCTTCCATTCCCAGTTTTTCATACAGTTTTGATTTTGCGAGGGGAGCTTCTTTGACGGTTGGATCAGCAATTTGGACGCGGTCATAGTATTCAATGGCTTCTTCATATTTTTTAAGATGGGTCAATGAGATGGCCTTGTTCATTAATGCAGTTGCGTTATCAGGCTCTACTTTTAATGATTTTTCATAAAAGTCAATTGCCTCGGTATGTCGATCCAGCTCGTTTAATGACAGACCCATGCTATTTAGCGTCCAAATGTCCTGAGGATTTGTTAAGAGAATCTCTTGGCAGAGTTTTAGTACGTCATCATACTTTTTTAGATTCTCTAGTGCGTAAATTTTGTTTTTTAGGGCATACGTGTCAGAATTTTTAATTTCTAATACCTTATCGCAATATTTGATGGCCTCTTCATGTTTTCCCAGATATATCAGGGATAGTGAGATGTTTTGTAAAGCCACCATATCATTAGGAATTTTTTCAAGCAATGCTTTGCAATAGTCATACATGTCTTGGTATTTTCCAGCATTAAACATTCTAGTAATGACGTTTGTTGGATCTAGAAGGCTTACCATTTACAATATAGAACATTTCGGCCTTAATCTATTTTAAACTATAGAAAATGTGACTCTCCTGTATCGTGACTAAACTGAATTTCCCAGACAGATTGTGATATTCTCAATTATTGTTTTCCGCCTGTTCTTGCCATCGACCTTAGCCAAAGCCTGTGCGGCAAGAATCTTTTTCTTCAGTGTAGAGTGTTCTTTTTTTGTAAAATTATAACAGCTTTCATGCATGGCTTATCCTAAAAAACCCACTAGTGGCAATGCATGTGTGACAGGAACAAGACACAGAATATTCAATATCAAGATTCCTGAGGATGACAAGTGGCAATGCATGTGTGACAGGAAAAGACTGCCTGCGGTTGCTACAGAACTCGGCGTGTGTCTGCAAAGCACATCAGAAAGCTGTACGTAGTGTCTAGGTTACATGTTGGAACATCTTGACAGACTACTTGGCTAGAGAATACTATTCATTGTGTTCCAATTTTAGACCAAGTCACTACGCAGATGTATGCGGTGATGTCATTGAGTCGCCATTGTATCGTGTGTCTGCAAAGATAATCGGTTAAGTCACATAAAGGAACTTGTAAAAAATGAGAGTTCATAGCTTGCATATTCTATATTTTTCAACAACTTGCTAGATTTTGCATGGTTAGTTGAAGTTATCAAACCTAACTTAAACGATTACGGAAACCATCGCAAGCAGTCGGGCCTCTCAAAAAGCGTTTGAAAAAAGACTCCGGCAAAGCCAATTATCTGCACGTTTGCCTGAGAATCGAATCAGATAGTAAATTCCAAGAGTGCTTTGGCCTGTTTGTAGTGAACCTCGTCTATCATCTTCCCATCAACAGTAGTTGCACCCCTGCCTTTTTTGGATGATTTCTCATATTCCGTGCAAACCCTTTGGGCCCATGAAATCTCACCCTTGCTTGGATAAAACAGCCTGTGGACAATGGGAATTTGATCCGGATGAATGATGCTCTTTCCGCCGTATCCCAAACTTTTTCCTAGCTTGCAGTCTCTTTCAAGCCCCCTGGTATCTTTAAGATCTTGCCATATGGCATCAATGGCTGCGACTCCGGCAGCACGCGCATCTACAGGAATCTTTGAGCGGGAATATGTTTCCCCTTTAGAATTTTTGGCGTATTCAACGCCGATATCATTTAAGAGATCAAACACCCCAAAGACTACAGCGGCAACCCGTTTGCCATAAGATGCAATGCTGTAAGCATTGACAACCCCTTCAGCTGATTCGATTGAAGGTACGAGTTGAATGGGTTTAATCTTTCTAGATTTCTCAATAGAGGACAGCATCCTTTCAATTTTTTTGAGTTCTTTGGTGTTGTTTACCTTTGGAACAACAATTCCGTCGATTCCCTTTTGAACGATCTCTTTTAGATCAGGTAAAATTTTTCCTGAAAGAGGCGAATTCGTCCTAACGAAGATTGGAGATTCAAACGAACCACGCTCTTTGAGTGCATTTCTGACAAGCTTTCTAGCATTGGTTTTCTCATCATCTGGAACAGAGTCTTCTAAATCAAAGCATAAGATATCTGCCTGAAGGCTCTTTGCCTTTTCAACAAACCTAGGGTTGTTGCCAGGAATAAAAATGAGACTTCTGAAGAGCTGGGTCATTAAACGGCTAGGCGCCTTCAGGTTTCATTAAGATTTTGCCAAAGAAGTTGCCCTTTAACATTTTTGTGTGAGCTTCGGCTGCCTGCTCAAACGTGTAGACAGAATCAACGACTGACTTTATTTTTCTTTGGCCCATCCAATACAGAGCCTGATCTAGTTCAGCTTTGGTACCTTGTGTTGAACCTAATACGTTAATTCCTTTGAAGAATATGTGTCTTAGATCGATTTGCGCGTCATAGCCTGTTGTTGCACCACATGAAACCAAGGATGCTCCATATTTGAGCAATGTTAGTTGTTTGTTGAAGTGAGTTTGGCCAATATGATCAAACGCAATATCGATTCCAGGTGCTTCGCCTTTTGTCTTTGCGATCTCCTTTGAGATCCTAAAGACTTCTTTGCTCCAGTCGTCTTTTCTGTGGTCTACTGCATAATCTGCGCCTAGTCCCAGACATTTGTCTAACTTGTCAGGACTGGCAGTTGCAATTACATCACAGCTATATAATTTGGCAATTTGAATTGCAAAGCTTCCAACACCAGAGCCGCCGCCCATTACGAGTACCGTTTGACCCGGAGTAATTTTAGCTCTGCCAACTAGCATATGCCATGAGGTAAGAATGGTCATCGAAGCTGCTGCCGCATCTTCATATGAAAGACCGTCAGGAACTTTTGAAATGTTGACTTCTGGTAAGTGAATTTGTTCAGAGTATGCTCCCCAGAGCGGTCCAGTTTGGAAACCCCAGACCTGTCTCCTAGTACAGTCAAACTCCCTTCCATCAGTACATGCCTTACAAACTCTGCATGCCAAGTTAGAGTGAGAGACTACCCTGTCACCAACTTTGAAATTTTTTACATCTTCACCAACGGCGATGACATCTCCAGACACATCAGAACCAGAGACATGCGGGAGAGGAACAGCTACCGGAACACCCCTCATTCCCCAGATATCATTATAATTTAGGGCAGATGCCTTATTGGTAAAGATCACCTCATTTGGCTTTGGTCTTGGTTCGTCTATATCCTGAACTTTGAGGATCTTAGCGTAATCATCATCTGGTGCATATTCATTGTATACAACGGCTTTCATGACAAAACTGGGTTCTTACCCATAATTATATTTTATTGGAATTCGGTTCTGTTATCTTGTACAAAAAATCGTTCACCCCCCATCTAGGGGCGGGGCCGGCTGCGCATCGACATGTCGATT
>RKRY01000114.1 GCA_007571135.1 Candidatus Nitrosopumilus sp.
CCATCATCGATGCGTATCTGTTGACCTGCCTGCTACGCAAGCTTACGTGGTAATCGGCAAAGTCACACAAAGGAACTTGTAAAAAATTAGAGTTCATCGCCTGCATACTGTATTTTTCAATAATTTGATAAATCTTGTATAATTAGTTGAAATTATCAAAACCGACTTAACTGATTACTTACGTGCTAGTCAAATAGCATCTGTCATTGTTGTATCTCATGTCCAACACGACCGCCTGTGATCCTGTACACCTCCACATCCTCCTGAACGGCTCCTGAAACTACTGTGCGCTTGCATTTGTATGTACCAGCGCATCACAACAACACACAATATGTCTTCCAATGTAAGACATTGATGACATCTTCAACTCATCCTAAAGCAGTTCATTTTGTAAATATCTCATGACAATCCCTTCTAACAATAATGCATGCAATTCTGTCTGCATGATGATGCGAAGATGTGGCAGATAAGTTGTCCCAAATTTATGTCAGAAACTCCTTTAAACTTGTAGTCCTTTGACTCACATTGCCTTAATGCCGTATGAGTACGTGTTGACGTATGGCAAATGCGTGTATTGACTTTATGTGTGGAGCCTGAGGAACCACACACACATACTCAGAAGAATCTGTCATATGATGTGCCTATCATGCGCACACATCTGTCTCCTTGAATGTGTTCTTCCGTACTCTGGCTCACTGATCAGGATCCGGGAAGAAAAGAGGATTTGACAAAACGATCAAAAACAGGCGAGTTCTAGAAACCCTAAAAATCAGTATGTTTTACAACCTGATCTTCAATGGATCTTCTGACGGAAAATTAATCAAGACACAAGAATCCTAAAAATCAGTATGTTTTACAACCTGATCTTCAAGCCATTTTTGGCCAAGATTATCACAATCTAGGCCAGTGTTGTGTAGCAGACTAAAAATGAATGATTTAAGTAATGGGTTTTACTGGGTTTTTGGTGTAATGAGCGATGTGGCAGAATCCAAGGTTACCGGAATCGTCAAATCATTAAATGTTCTAGAAGATGATCTTGACTCCCTAAATTCACGAGTTGCAGACATGAAAAAACAATTGGCAGTTAAAGCCCAAACTGAAATAGATTTATTACTTGAAAAAACGCGTCAGATGGCCACTCAAGAAGCTGAAGTAATCATCAATTCATCTAAATATAAAGCCACTACTGAATCATCCAAAATCTCTCAAGAGGGTGAAGCTAAATTGGCAGAAATTCAATCAAATATTGATGCAAATTTTGATGAAGCTGTAAAACATGTTGTGTCAACAGTTTTGAAGGCATAAACCTAAATCTCATATTACATTTTGCCAAATATCGATCCCTTACTCAATGTCCGTATTGGAATTGCTACCACGTATGGTAGGCCATACTACAGGTTTTCTACATACCTGAAGACTCTGAATCTATCATTCGATTCCATTCTTCCAGAGGAAATAATCGATTATTCAGGAGACCTAGTCCTTACCACCTGCAAAGAATCCCCAAAGCAATGTACAAAGCCACTGCTGCATGATGACATTTTCGAACATCATCCAACTGTAATAAAAGGAAAAATGATACAAAAATTATCGTTTAATTTTGAGGAGGAAGATCTTGTTTTGGGAGTAGACCCAGGGCAACGAATTGGCCTTTCTGTATGCTATTATGAAAAAGAAATTGAGAGCTCATTTTATTCCTCAGTTGAAGATTTAGTCTCTCACATCATTCGAGTATTGGGTGGATTGCGGGCCAAAAGAAAAATTGTAAAAATTGGTGATGGAAACATGCAGATTGCAAAAGAAATTTCATCTATGTTGAATCTAAAATTTTGTTCTTCTTTTGAATTAGAATTTGTTGATGAAAAAAAGACTAGTCCAAAGATCAAAAATTTCAATCAAAGAGGAAAACGGGATATGTTATCTGCAAAATTTATCTCACAACGTTACGGACATCGATATTTGATTCAACCACTATCCATAACTGGATGAGATCCATCAAAAGCCTGAATCTTCATCAAAAATCTTGGCATCTGAAGGGCAGCTGGTTAAGTCACATCAAAGAGTTTGTTGCATAATCTACAAAACATGATAAAATGGCACGAAATCGGTTCTGAAAATAGTAGCATGTGATGATTTTCATTAAATATTGGCAGACAGGTTCGAGATCGGGTGCTTGGGAAGAATTATGCAACAAACTCACATGAAGGAATTTGTAAAAAATGGGAGTTCATAGATTGCATACTGTATATTTTTCAATAACTTGATAAATCTTGTATAGTCAGTTGAAATTGTCAAAACTGACTTAACCAATTACTCTGAAGGCATGATAGACGATATAATTTTTGTATTTTTTAAAAAATTTGCAAATTTTAGTTTAACATCTGTGCTGACACTTGCCATTTTTTTAAAAAACAGGTTTTTGAAACAAGCTATACATATTTATTGAAGATTTAGTCGCTTTTTTTGAAACTAATAATTTTGATCGCCTAAAAAATTAAAATTATTTCAAGTTTTTGAAATAATTTACATAGATATTATCGATCCATGCTTATATAGTTGTGAATTCTATATTAGGCAGCGAGATGACCTGTAAAGGAATTTGTGTTAGATATAAGGCTCAAAAGCCGGTTGGAACTGGAAGATATGCTTCAGGACAACGTCGATGCCAAATTTGTGAAATATTCATCAAATGGGAAGGATTATGGTGTCCGTGTTGTGGATATAGATTAAGAACAAAGCCACGTAATTTAAAGTACAAAGCTAAATTGCGGGCAAGGGTTGAAGCTCATTCTATTGAGGCAAAGGTGGTGCCTGATACTCAGCCAAAGGTTGTAGTTCAAAAAGCTACAGTTAAAGCAAAAACAAAAACAAAAACTACCAAAATCAAAACGCTGAAATCAAAAATCTCAAAGAAGGCAAAGGTAAAACACCCATGTTCATATTGCGATAAATTGTTTGTATATCCAGACAAACATGCAAAGAACTGTAAAAAAAACCCAAACAGAATAACTGAATCTTCCCAAGAGAGCGAATCAATAGCAATAAAAGCATAAGGCTTGTTCACAGCTTGTTGACATCTCCAAGCGGTTTTTCTCAGAAAACAGTAAATTTGGAGGGCCGTAACTTTTCTTTACAGATTCAAAAGTTTGACAACGGGCTCTTTGTTTCTGTGACTGAAGGAGCTAACAAAATTGGTTCAATGGTTGCATCTATGGCAACGGGACCTGTCCCTATTACGACTACGATCATTCCCTCAAAATCCGAATCACTATTTCTTAAACTGACTGCAGAACGGATTAGTACTAGAATGCATGGAATTGCGTTGATTTCAGCATTTACCAAAAAAGAATTAGAACTAGAAACTGCAAAAGCTTTGATGTCTGAGATAATGGGGATGATCGATAATGAGTGATTTACGTGCATACATCGACCAAGTTAAAAAGATAAAAGAGCTTCAAACTGTCAGATCAAAAGTTTCTACAAAATATGAGATTGCCGGAATTACTGCAAAAGTTGACGGTTCAGACGCCGTGTTGTTTGAAAATATCCGGAAGAGTAATTTCCGACTGGTGTCAAATTTAGTCGGTACTAGAAAGCGATTTGCATTAGCTGTTGGCGGACAAGAAAATGAAATTCACTCAAAGGTAATATCGGCCATAAAACGGGCCAAAAAACCAAAAGTTGTTCCCTCTGGCAAATTCATGGAAAACCAGTCAAAAAACCTCCTTTCTATGCCTATTGTTACCCATTTTGAAAAAGAATCCGGACCCTTTATCACATCTTCAATCGTGCATGCTACTAATCCTGACACCGGAAGGCAGAATTCCTCGTTTCATAGATTGATGCCAATTGACAAAACACATCTTTCCGTTAGGATGGTTGAGGACAGACACCTTCATAGGTCCTTTATGGATGCAAAAGCTCATGGAGAGGATTTGGGGGTTGCAATTACTGTAGGCGTTCATCCGGCCGTCTCAATTGCTGGTGCCTATCAAGCCGAATGGGGGAAAGATGAGATGGACATTGCCAACTCTCTTTTGGGAGGAGAACTGAGTCTGACCAAATTGCCATATAGTGGATTAAATGTTCCTTCCGGTACTGAAATTGTCTTAGAAGGAAAGGTTCTGCAGGATAAAACCCATCCTGAATGGATGGTAGAGATGCTTCAAACATATGATCATAAGAGGGACCAGCCTGTATTTGAATTAGAAAATATGTTCCATAGGAACAGACCCATCTTCCATGACGTTTTGTCTGGATTCTCAGAACACAGATTGCTGATGGGAATGCCAATTGAATCCAAATTGAACGGAGATCTCAAAAGAGCATTTTCTCAAACAAAGCGGGTTTCGATGACAAATGGGGGCTGCAATTGGCTTCATGCCGTTGTACAAATTAAAAAGAAATCAGAATCTGATCCCAGGAAGGTTATCAAAAAAACATTTGAATCTCATAGATCTCTAAAACAAGTAACAGTAGTTGATGAAGACATAGATCCTGACAATGCTGAAGCAGTCGAGTATGCTATGGCAACAAGGTTTCAAGCCGATAAGGACTTGGTGATTCTCAGCAAAGTTCGTGGATCTAGTCTTGATCCATCCAGTGATCAAAAGAAGCTGCAAACTGCAAAAATGGGGATTGATGCGACTTGCCCTCTTTCAAAGAGGGCCGAGGGATTTGAACTGGCAAAAATTCCAACAATTGATAAAATCGACCTGAAAAAATATTTCGGGTAGTGCAAGTCAGATGTTTGGATTGATGGTCAAATGGCTGCATTTGGGCATCTGAGTATCATTCTCCTATAGAAGGGGAATCCCTCGGAATCATCTATATCCGTAATCGGTTAAGTCACATAAAAGAACTTGTAAAAAATGAGAGTTCATATCTTGCATATTCTATATTTTTCAATAACTTGCTAGATTTTGCATAATTAGTTGAAGTTGTCAAACCTAACTTAACCGATTACATCCATCCTATGTGTGTCATGACAGGTTGATCCTGCGGCCCTCGCACCAGTTTACCGCCTTTAATTACTTCCCTTATTCCGGATTCCCGTATAACACGGTATCCTGTCTCAGTCAACGCATTTGGCGTTGTCAGTGCACACACACCAACGATACGTCTGTCAGGTGTTGATCCAAATGTATTTGGATGGAAATCTATCCTGATGATAATTGCAACCACATGTCATTTACTAGGCGTGGTTGTGCGCCTATGTAAAACCATCTCGGCGTTTGTAGCCTGGCAATCCATCATCCTTTCAACAAACATGCCTAGGGATCACTTTAAGAGTCATGACTCTTATCTTCTGTTGTGTCTGAAGAACAAAGAAACGATGAATGGGATTCTTTATGGCAAGAGTATTCAAAATCACTAGAAAACTGGAAAACCCTTTTTGAGCAAATTCAGACTGCAAGCAACGATATGCAGTCAAAATTCGACGCAGTATGGAAAAAAGCTACAGTGGAATCTAGTGCAGAAACCATGAAGTTATTTGGTGAGAACTGGCAAAAAGCTATGAATGAGGCTGGGATAAAATCTTTTAAGGATTTTAGTGAGAACTGGCAAAAATCCCTAAATGATGCCAACATTGCGACCTTTAAACAGTTTGCTGAAAATTGGCAAAGAATCCTAAGTTCATCTGGATTAGAACAAATGCAGGCGTATGGCGAAATGATGAAACAGTTTGCCGAGACTTGGAAGACTATGTGGCCAAAATCTCACTAATTCATCTTTTGTTTCCTTCATGTTTCAGAAGATATAAAAAATTCGATTCAATTTATGCAGTATTGACTACACAAAATGAATGCTTTGTTGAATTATCGAGTTTTAATGATTTGGCAAGATTTGCCTGTGCTTTTAGGGAATATCCAAGGCGTGTTTATTCTCAACAATATGGTGGAAATAGGGTGTTGTCTAGCAGTATTGCATTGGCCAACACGCTAGTCGTATTTTATTCATCAATGCCAAAACATGGAAGATACGTTTCCTATCAAGTCTCTTCAGGAAACGAAGTCTGTGATGTTGTAGATTCCACCAAGGATATCTCAAGTTATGCCCCAATCATCCATGCCGAATCGGAAACTTCTTCATTACCTGAAGCCACAAAAGATGATATCCCTGATCGATTTCATCCTATTCAACTAAAAGATTTGGGAAGTTTAGCGCGTCTGACCTATGATCCTGAATTTCCAGATGAACTTAATCTAACATTGTATGCTTTCCCACACAAGAATTTCTGGATGTTGGGATACGTGACATCGCTTGAAATGGATGAGCTTTATTATAATTTCAATTATGTTGAACTGGATTCAGAACCTGCGCACGCCTTTATGAAATATCAAGGAAACCGCGGACAGGACCCGGTTTTTGTAAATAACTTTGTTCATGGTTTTTCCTACCTTCCAATTATCAAAATTAAAGAAGATCATCCGATTTTTGGATTCTGACTTATTTCCATGTTGCTAGTTCGTGAATCTTCCTTCTTGATTCGTCAATCACCCTGCTGATTACCGGCATATAGATTTCTACTGCATAAGAAATCTCAATGTCTTCATCTTTGCCCACCTTCAAGAAAACTGATGAAGCAATCTGTTCTTTTCCAACTTTGGGCTCGTTTTTTCGCCTCCTTTTGTGGTTGATGATCTCAAGATAGGGATATGACTGTCTTGAGATCTCAATTTTTAGTTCATTCTTTGAACTTAATTTTCCGTTGGACAATCTTGGGTGAATCTCTAGAAAAATGTCATCCCTGAATCTCTCTTTTGGTCTTAGCATGATTTTTAATCTTGGCAGCTGATTGCCTTGTTTTTTTAATCTGCAAACCTGCTTCATGAAATTTGGAAACGGTCTTTCATGTTCCCTTTCATCCATAATCTTAAACCATTTGGAAAATTCTAGTGCCTTTTTATCGTTTTTTATAATTGACATCTCTTCGAATTTTTCTTCTGAATTAACTCCCTTGTCATATAATCCAAAATTTCCATTTGCCTCTTGAAAAATTTCGTCATAGATGTAGTTGATAGCCTGAATAAATTGCTCTAGAAAATAACCGACATAATATGGGTCTGGATCATATCTCTTAATTTGACTCAGATAACCATTACAGTCTTTAATTCTTCTTTCAATACTCATTAAATCGAATCTTCATTATTTGCATATTTTGATTGTGCCTTTAATGTGATGGACAGTTCTTTAAAAATTTCGTTTACGCTGACATCGACCAAGTTAATTGTGGCATTTTCTTTAACAATCTGCTTTTGAAATTTTTCTTTGATTGCAAATGATACTGAAGACCAATGAAGAGTTCCTTTAAGTTGTTCTTCAATGGTTGCATTTGTTGTTGGAAAGTTTGCCGGTGAAAAAACTATCCCGTTGGTCCATTGCATGGTGGGTATTGCCCCTCCTGATGAACGAGTGTTAAAAGCTATCTGTTTTACCCAGTCGTCAAATTTGTATTCGATTACTTCATGAATGATCAATTTTTTCCAAGGCTCTACAGAAATTTCCAATATGGTCCATTGCCCGTATCCAATTATAATCTTATTTGAGCTAGAATCCCATAACATTTTGCTTATTTATTAGCAGACTCGCCATTTTTTTGTCATGGAAAAATGGGCTGACTATTTGATTTCCAAAGTCAGCCATGACAGGAATCATCTAATTAAAATTGCAATTAGACATCAAGACACTGAGAAAGGCGTTACTAAGGGAACTCCAATTAACCGTCTTGAAATAGCATCTGATATAAAAAATGGTCTTACTTGCATTACCATTTACAATTCCAAAAATTCTTGGAAGAAAGGCCATAAAATTACACCATCTTCTATTGATAGTAATACATATCTGCGAATTGACAGAAGCAAAGTAACGTTAGACTTTCTTGGAGATTTGCCAGAATCATCTGTTATGGTATGAGCCGGCACCAAAACAGGAACCGCCGCCTACTCCCACACCAAAAAGTCCAAAAGGTTCGTTGCCCCACGAATCGCCAGAAGAACTTCCTCAAAAATTAGATTCATCCACCGAATTTGTTACTAAAGAACTGGAGGATGCTTCAGATCCATCTACAGAATCCAAAGATGACGAGGCTACTGACGAACAATCATCATACTTCGAAAAACTTCAAGATCAAGTTAATGAATTAGAACAGTTCTCGAATCCAAATCCATTGAATCATAACCAGAACCAGAAGAGGGAAAATCTATCCGGAAACAATTTTTTTGATTAGAACTGCTTCAGAATCAAATTGATGAACTTGAGAGTACAATTTCTAATAATGCAAAAATCAATCATCCAAGTATGACTCAACTTCTCTAAATAATGTAAAAGAATTAGATAAGGAAATGGAAAACCTGGACGCAGCATATGTTGAACACAGAATGGTTCAAAAACTTTGAAAACAAAATAAAACATTGGATGCCATAAGGAAAA
>RKRY01000119.1 GCA_007571135.1 Candidatus Nitrosopumilus sp.
CAATCTGGATTTACCCGTACATACAGGCACAGACTGGACATCATGAGATTCATCTCCAGAGAACCGTTGTTGCCGAAAATAATATGATCGGCAGTATATCATACCTGCCCAAATCTTAAGTAAGACAAATCCATTTTTGATCCATATGAGACTGATCTATATTGTTATGTGCATGCTTGTAGTTTTGTTGATGCCTACTTACGCGTCTGCTCAAACTCCTGACAGAATATCTGTTTTAGAGAGTTTTGGAACAACTGAGAAAGGGGAATCAATTTTTATCTTCGGCAAGATTTCAAATCTTGACGATGAATCATTTTTGATTATGCAGATCATAAACCCACGGGGTGATCTGTGTCAAATCCAACAATTGATGCCATTGCCAAACGGTGCATTTATCACAGATATCGTTCCGCTAAAGGGAAGAATTTGTGGAATTTCTGGCGAATATGAAATCAAATTATTCTACGGCGACTATACAAAGTCAACAACATTTAGTTTGAGTCCTGACGCATACCCTGAAATAAACACTGCTCAACGTGTCGAATTGGCTAGAGAGTTAGTCTCTACTCACGCTCAAATAATCTCAGATGTGTTTGAAATTGACCCCCCTGTCACTAACCAGACATCGCTAGGCTTGAATGAATTAGAGGCATCATATGTTGACATGTTGGATGAATTTTTTGTTGAAGATCTACTGATTGAAATCGACCCTATGATCCGGCCCGCTGTATCCTCATCCCTAGATTCCGTAATTCAGATGCGTGGCGATGACAAAATTTCTTTTGAAGTGGCAAAATCAATTGACAGAGTAATTTTTGCATCCGTTTTTCATTACGAAGCAGGTAATAAAACCAAAGCAGTTCAGTTGCTGACTGACGCATTTATTGATATTCGAAATGTAAATCCTGAAAAAAACTCCCACCAGCGGACTCCTACTTTTGATGAACTTGAAGAGACACTACTGAGACTGATGAAAAAATCCGACACCGTTATGAGCAAGCCAGTAAAAAGTGAGATCGCATTTATCTTTGCACGTGGAACTGCTCCTGTGTATGCAGCAGAAATCACCGAATTAATCGACATTCTCTCAAAATCTAGATATCTTGACGTGATTTCAAGAAAACAAACTGATCTTTTTCGCCTTGTTCAGAATGACTGGAAGGCCCTCAAACCATCACTCCAAGCAAAAGTGTCTGTTGATGAATTAATTGAATCAAAAACTCGAGTCTCTGATCTTCATACTGCTGCAATTTTACTTAGGGAACTAGATGATGTTGAACGATTTATCTCTTCGGATTCTGAAGAAAACGATAGGCTTGCTAACTTGCTTCAGCCAAAATGGACTGAATTAAAAAACAATTTGGTGTTGGCCTCATCTGTAAATGACATACTGGATGCAGAGAATCAAATATATCAAATGACTCAGGTTACAGACATCTCTTCAAGAATTAGTAAAAGTATAGCGATCTCTCAGTCAACTAATGCTGATTCAAAATTAGCGGCAGATTGGGAAGATCTTCTACAACGAGTTAATACGGCTCGTTCTGTAGAGGATGTCCTGGAAATTGTTTTGGAATTTGACCAATCCGTGAACGAATTAAGAGAAAAACGAAACCCGTTGACTACTCTAGAATTCCAATATCAATCAATGAAACAAAAGGCTCAACTTCAAGCTGATTATCAAAATCTCTTCTTGATAAACAACGCACTAAACATCATAGAGACTGCAAAAGAAATGGAATCTGGAAATCCCTCTGCTATCAGGATTGACAGGATTGAAGTTCTGCTGACTTGGGCAAGCGAAAAAGCCTCAATTATCCAAAATGATCTGAATTCTTACAGCAAGGATGCATTTAAAATCAGAGCAAGCGATATCTTACAACGCGCAAAGTCAATTGAGAATCTAATAGATCTTAGTATGACTAAAAACAAATTCCTGCCAAATTACGTTGAGGTTGCTGAAGCCTTTAATGAGAAAGTTGACCGCGTCAGGGATTTGGTAATTCAAAATGATTTAGAACAGGCTGATAGTCTGGTACGAGAATTGTTTGAGGACTGGCAGCTCGTCTCTGACGCATATGCAAATGATCCTTACGGTTCAGATGTCGGCTATACGGTAGATGAGTTAAAGAGAATCGAATTACGCAAAAAACTTGAAGCTTTTTCAGTGATGGTAAGTACATTTTACAACAATGAGTTTGCATCTCATGCAGGTGAATATCGTCAGATGATGGCCGAGGCCAACGAACTAATTGAGATTAGCAACTTTGTTGATGCTGAAACAAAGATTACCGAGATTGGCAATTATCTCAGCAGACATATGGTCTTGAGCAGTCCTAGTATCATTTATGATGTTGCCTTTGACATGGAAAAAGAACTGTGGGTGATTCGGGGAACAACAGAAAAATCTGCCTTTGATAGACGCGAGGATCTTTATGTCACAATATACAACATGGATGGCACCACTCATGACATCTTGGAGTTTACCGATACAAGACAGGGAAATTTCTACACCCAGTGGGAAGCCCCTGCTGATCCTGGGTTGTATGTGGTTTTATTGCAGTACAGGGACTCAAAAGCTACCCGGATCGTCCACATTGAGGAGGAATTCATGGCTCACGACAAGTCTGATTTGGGCATGGTTGGTTTGGCACGCGAATTCGATGAACTGGTATCATTTGCAGAAAAGTTCGGCGGTGGAAACTTTGACTCCAATCCAAGATTTGCTTCTGCCATACGCGAGATAAAATCAGGCCTTACAAATCACGATGCCAAAAAGGTCGGCGATGACCTAGAAGATCTCAAAACAATCATTGAGCGTTATCTGCCGGTTCGTTCACGTGCGGCAGTAGTGGAGGCCCATTATGAAGACAGCAAGCTGGTTATTTCAGGCGCAGTTCAAAAAACACTTGCATTTAGAGAGGATCTCTTTGTAGATATCTATGATCAGCGAGGCAACCGTATTGAAGAGATTGCATTAAAGGACGATTCCTCAGGACTGTTTACAAAAACAATCTTGAATCCTTTTGATTCGGGGACCTACGTTGTTCAATTGCAGTATCACGACGTGGCAGTAACTGACTTTTTTAATGTCCGATGACTATCTGCCTTTAACTATGTTAAAGAGCTGTCTTACTGCCAATTTTGGATGACGAGTTGCAAGCTTGAGGACATTTGATAGCCCAAAGTCCGCCTTAATGAAATCCAGAAACTCATCTGGCTTTAGCTCGCCGATTATCTCAAGTTCCTTATCCCAGCCTTCATCAGTCAATCTGATCCATCTGTCTTGTACCTTGCCTGCAGAATTGATCTTTGATCCGATCTCTCTTTTCCAACTCTCCTCGTATGGCCGGAGTTCCCTCTCAGTTGTTTTTCCAGACTTTATTGCATTTGCAGCCGTATCTCCTGCAACCCTTCCAAATTTTATTGCATATCTGATTCCTTCTAAAACTAGCGGATTAGCTTGCCCTGCAGCATCGCCTACTAGAATCAAGTTGTTAAAAACAGTCTTTCTGGATAATCCGTCATTTGGAATCAGGCCATAATGGAATTCGATTGGAGTGATCTCTCCCAAGTCTTTTATGGGACCTTCCATTTTTTCTATGATCTCTTTTAGCTTTTGAGCTGGGTCTGCATCTGATTCGGGCTTGCCTATCCCGACCCCTATTCTGACAGTGCTACTATTCAATGGAAATATCCACGCATAGCCTGCCGGCGAGTATTGCTGTCCGACCATGAGCCACCATCTGTCCTCTTGTA
The DNA here is from genome assembly GCA_007571135.1 of Candidatus Nitrosopumilus sp. Lineage (GTDB taxonomy): Archaea > Thermoproteota > Nitrososphaeria > Nitrososphaerales > Nitrosopumilaceae > Nitrosopumilus. The sequence continues at coordinate 3,760 of RKRY01000119.1, forward strand.
CATTTTCCACCTTGGCTTCGTATTCTGCACCTGCGCCGAACCTTGTCCACTGCGTAACATATCCCATTGCCTTTGAAACAGTTGACGGAAAACCGCTTGCATCGATGACGGTTTTTGCATGAAAGATCACTTTGCCACCTTGATTGGTGCCGGATACTCCTACAATATCTGAATCTGAATTTTTAATCGCATCGGTAATGGTTGATTTAAGAAAAATGTCCGCTCCGTGCTCTTCTGCTTGTCTTGCAAGCCACCTGTATGTTTTTCTAACGTCTAAAACTGCAGCCCTTGGAATGGCGTCGCTGATTGAAACTTTGTTATTTGGAGAACAAAAGGAAAAATTTTTGATTGGGTTATAGCATTCCCTTGGAATTCCGAACTCTTTGATATCTTGAATCCATGTTACCCCGCTAGTCCTGACAGTCTCTGCAATGGATTCCTCCTTTTCAATCAACGCTACTTTGATTCCTGCTTTGGCAGCTGAGAATGCGGCCGATGATCCTGCTGGACCGCCCCCGACAACAACCAGATCGTAATCATACTCTTCAGACAAGCGATCTCAACTTGTGTATCTGTGATATAATCCTGAAGGACTGTTCATTTCTTTAATATTGGCGCACCTGTGGAATCATTCTCTCTTTCAGGATCAAATGTCTGCATGTGCTGTGGGTCCCTGTGCATATAGCTGTGGGTCTCCCCTTCTTTCTTTCTGCAGAATTTGGAATGAATTGTTCCTTGAACCTTTAATGTAACCTCGTTTTCATGAAAAAGTCTCTTCCCACAGTCAGGACATGTGGACACGGGCATAAGATGCCCCCGTATCAAATGTATTTAGATGTTTCATATTTTTTACACTCACACCAGATGCAAAACCTTAGATGTTTTGCGATCCTATCATGTACATGGATGAGACGTCTATCCCTACTTTTGCCATGTGGGCAGGAATTACTGGAATTATCATGCTGGTAACAGGGTTTAGCTATCGTACAATAAAGAAAAAAAATCCTGTGTGAGTCGTCATTGTAAGCCTTGCTGCCTACGCGTTGATTTTTTTGACATATTCTATTATTCCTGTATAATCCAAATCTGACAGTCCTTTGCAAATTGCATCCTCATATACCTCCTCGGCTTTTTCAATCATTGGAAGTGTGATTCCCAGCTCTTTTGCCGTCCTAGTCATGGTGCTAATGTCTTTTTTTAGATTAGCTAAGGTAAACGTGGGTTCAAACTTGCCGTCAATCATCTTAAATGCCTTTTTTTTACTCATTCCTGTTTTGAAATAAGTTGAGTTCAATATTTCCAAGAAAAGTCTTGGATCCACATTTGAAGACTTTACCAATGTAATACCTTCAGACAGGGACAATGCCAGCATTGTAATTTGTAGGTTCATTGCAAGTTTTACAGAGTGTGCAACTCCGCTGCCTCCAAGATAGAATACCTTGTTTGCGATCTTCTTAAAAACTGGCGTACATTTTTCAAAGGAAGATCTGTCTCCGGAACCCATCATGACTAAACCTCCGGCAACAGCTGCGCCCGGTCCTCCCATTACGGGTATGTCCAATTTTTGTATGGATTCTTTAAGAAATTTTTGAGCAATATTTTTTGATTCAGTCGGACTAATCGTGCTCATATCTGCTACAATCAGATTCTCATGCTTGCCTTCAATGATTCCTCGCTGATTGAATGACACCTCCTCAACGGCCTTGGCATCGCTTACAACTGTTATGACCAGTTCTGATCTTTGGGCAACTTCTTTAGGCGATGCCAAGACGTTTGCCCCTTTTTTTTTAGCGTTGTCAGTTTTCTCGCCGCTTCGATTAAACACATTTACTTTAATTCCAGAATCCAACAGATGCAGCGCAACTGCATTGCCTAGCATGCCCAATCCGATAATCCCCACTCTCAATTCAACCGCCACTTAATGTCGCTCCTCACTCTCGATCTCCCACCGGTCATTTCTAAATCTTGAAACTGCAAATTCGATTATTCCGATAGTTTTGTCCCCTTTCTTGACTTTTGCAAAATCAATTTTTTTCATTTTAAAGATCCTGTCTTTTGGCTTGTATCCACCTTCGATGATTCTGACCTTAAATCGCTTACTGGCCTTGATTACCAGCTTCCTTGCGACCTGAACATTGCCAATCCATGAAAACATTTCAAAATCTCCAAAATTTTTTGTCGATATCGTATACCCGTATAATCTTACCTCAAGTTTGATTTTTTGTGATTTGGCTTGCTCATTTAACCACGCAACTACTTTCTTGCCACTGCCTTTCTCGATACCAAATGTTTCAGAATCCATAATATGACAAATTTGTCATTTAATGCATAATAATTATCTTCAAATGGGTATTAAACTAAAATACCTAATGGACCCTGAAATTTCATGCTTACAGTTGATTGTAAAGATATCTTGGCAATTCAAAATGAACTGCTAGTTTATGTTGCTGATCAGGTAGCGGCAATCCCTACCTTGAAAAACCATCAATTTACCTTGTCAACCTTAGATGATGATGCTGATGATGCTGAAGTTATCGATACTTCTGTTGTAATCTCTTCTATCAGGGAATTTTTAGATTCCATTGGAGAAGGGCGTAATTTTGTGGTAACCTCGAGAAATGATATAATTACCATCCAATCAATTTCTGGGAAGAGAATTGAGCGAAATGCTTCTTCCTCTTCTCAGGGTATGTTCTCTTGTACTCATTGTGGTTTTATCACCCAGTACCAAATTGAATTGGACACTCATATGAAAATTCATTATTTGTAGAGAATCTAAGATCCCAGACGCGGCAGTTCTGTAATCGGTTAAGTCAGCTTTGACAATTTCAACAAATTATGCAAGATTTATCAAATTATTGAAAAATATGCCGCATACAAGCTATGAACTCTCATTTTTTACAAATTCTTTCATGCGACTTAACCGGTTACGCAGTTCTTTTGGTTTTAGGAATCATAATTTTATTGAAAAACTGTGGGGGGGTCTCTCTTAACGTTCAGAAATTAGCCCATTGTACTCTCTTTAGTCTTAAAGTAATCGGTCAAGTCAGTTTTGATATCTTCAACTAATTATGCAAAATCTGGCAAGTTGTTAAAAAATATACAGTATGCAATCTATGAACTCTCATTTTTACAAGTTCTTTTATGTGACTTAACCGATTACGTCTTTAATTATGTTTTAAAATCATTTATCACAAATTGCTTTCCAAGTACAACATAATTACAATATGGTAACCATCTGGCCTTACATGGCATATCATACTAAAATGCCAAATAAACACGCAAAGATCTGATGATCTCATCAAAGATTTCTCTTATGCGGCGATTCTCATCAGGATCTTTATAAGCGCCAAGTTTAGAATTGAGTTGTGAAAAAACCAATAAAAAACAACGTGTTTAAAGTGTATTGTGAAAAATGCGATACTGTCTTTTACTCTAGGGAAAAATTTGAAGAACATGTTAACAGACATTCTTGTAGTACTTTATGTGAAATGTGTCCTATTGATGTCGCTTTGTCTAAATTTGCCAATTTATTTAGACGCCGATTCTCAAATAATTTGGAATAAGTTTTTTTAACCGACTTTTGCTCAACTTGTCTGTGAATAAAAGAGGAATTGTTATCGGAGCAATAGCAATAACGATTGGAATAATGATAACCGTTATTGCGGGAACCGTGCCGTCTTTTTCGCCACCTTCTTCTGAAACTGTAAATTTGGATGTGAAAAGAAATCACGGTTCGATATCCACAGTTATGGGTTCGCCAATATTGGGTGATCCTAAAGCTCCAATTACCATCGTGGAATTTGGCGACTACCAATGCCATTTTTGTAAAGAATGGTTCCATGAAACAAAACCTTTAATTGAACGAGATTACATTGACACAGGCAAAGCCAACATGATCTTTGTAGATATGGCATTTTTAGGCCGTGACTCTGCCAAGGCTGCTCAGGCATCTTATTGCGCTGAAGATCAGAACGCGTATTGGGAGTATCATGGCATGCTATATGATTCTCAGGAACCAACAATTGATGGCGGATGGGCAAATACTGAGAGGCTAAAGGCATTTGCATTTGCTCTTGGACTTGATATGGAACTCTTTAACAGCTGCCTTGATTCGGATAAATATTCTGAACGTATACGATACAATATCCAGCAGGCAAGAGAGAATGGGATTAGCAGTACTCCCGGTTTCTTTGTTGTGGGTTCTGACACCCAGCAGTTTATCAGAGGCGCCCAACCATATTCAACTTTTCAAAAGGTTTTGACTCCTGATATTAATACCCATGCTGATGAGTCGTAAGACGACCACAACCATATTCAACTTTTCAAAAGGTTTTGACGTAATCGGTTAAGTCGGTTTTAATAATTTCAACTAATTATACAAGATTCATTAAATTATTGAAAAATATACAGTATGTAAACTATGAACTCTCATTTTTACAAGTTCCTTTGTGTGACTTAACCAATTACTGTGCAACCGATCATACATGCCAGATGAGGCGTACTTTACGCCGAATTTTTTCCTGACGTGTATTATCAGCAGTCGTGCCGTCCACAATGATGACTCGAACCCGCACCTGTCAGGACCTGCA
>RKRY01000170.1 GCA_007571135.1 Candidatus Nitrosopumilus sp.
AGAGTATTACAGGACCGTGCGGTTCAGGCTGGACTTGGAAAAGTTCCTGTTCAGGTCGGCTGAGAAATACCTGATGAATTTATGCTCGTAGCTATACATGATGTCTCTCCGATACAGTTTGCAGAAAAAGGAAAGCAAGATCCTTTACTTGTTGCAGACATGTTACAGGATCATGTCAACTGGATGACTGAACAGGGAAAATCATCAGGATACACTGATTCAACAATGACTGCTCTAAAATCATGGCTTAGTCATTTTGACATAAAACTTCACAGACGAATCAATGTAAGTGATGCCGATGCAACTCCAACACTTGAAGACGAGAGAGTTCCAAACGGAAAAGAACTATCAGAAATCTTCAGTCGATGTAATCTTAGAGCAGGAGCATCAATATCACTGATTGCAAAGGCAGGATTAAGACCACAAGTATTAGCAAATCACGACGTTGCCGACGGTCTGATGATAAAAGACTTTCCAGACCTTGCAATAGTACAGGGCGTTGCAACATTTACGCAATATCCGCCAAAGATTATTGTAAGAAAAACTCTCTCAAAAGCAAACCATCAGTACTTCACATACATAACAAGACATGGTGCAGAAATGCTTCTTGCATACTTGAATCAAAGAATTCTTGATGGTGAGGCATTAGGACCAGACCTACCAGTAATCTCACCGTTCAAAAGATATCCAAGATACAGGGGAATCAACAAAGGAAAGAGATTCGCAGAAACACACACAATAACTACCGAAATAAGAAAAATACTTCGACTTAGATTCAAATGGAGGCCTTATGTATTTCGAGCCTTCTTTGATACAGAACTTCTAATTGCAGAATCAAGAGGAAAGATTGCACATGACTTTCGTGTTTTCTTTATGGGCCACAAAGGCTCAATGGAAGCAAAGTACACAACAAACAAAGCACAACTTCCACAATCACTTGAAAACGAAATGCGTAATGCATTCAAACAAAGTGAAGAGTTCCTAGACCTTGAAGCATTGATAGAAAACGAAGAAAAACGAATGAAAGAAAACATCCGAACGCAAGTTGCAACAATGACAACTGAGCAACTGTCACATGTCCAAGAGTTGCTAAACAACTGGAAAACAGTGGAGGCAGTCAACGGGTTGTCACAGGAGATGAAGCAGAACAACTCATCAACGGAGGATGGGAATATGTTGGTGTCTTGCCCAACGGAAAAGTTATCGTCAAAAACAGTCCGCCAAAACAGATGTAATGGACCGGATGGGATTTGAACCCACGGCCTTTGCGGGGATTGATTCCCTTACGCAGTGTGAGTGCGTCATCCAAACCAAACTAGACGACCGGTCCAGTAAACCTAAAAATCTCAAGCTTTTTTATCTTTAGATTCTGTAATTGCCATGGCCTTTAGTACTACAGGAAAACAGTTCTGTCATGTCGATACAAGAATTTGACGCGCTAATTGACCGTATAAAACTGGCATTTGAATATGCCGATAACTAGGCCAATACGACACAGCGACCAAAGTACTCTGTCAGATGAATGAGCAACTGCATGACGACTTGCAACTGTATTTAGACAAACTGGAAAATCTAGAATCCACAAAATCTTTTGTTTCGCGATATCACTCAGGTAAAACTGGCAATCTCAGAATACAGACAAAGACTGGCAAATTTTTAGTTCTATTTCTTTACGCCCAGATTCCTGTTCTTTGATCTCAGGTATGGGTTTTTGCATTTTCTGCACCTTGTAGCCCCGATATCGTTTCTGCAACCGCAGTTAAAGCAGATCTTCATTACTAGCCGTGTTTGCTGTGCAATCCTCTTCTTTTCCGGATCAGTTATCGGCATGGTGACTTTCCTGGCCACTCCCTTTTATTCTAACCGGATCTTCTTCCCATCTTCCCGGCAAGTAATACCGGTACCTCTGCCGGCCTTTTTGCCACCGGGATGTTTGCTTTGTTGAACATCGATACTTTGGATTCGGCCGAACCATACGTTCCCATAACGATTGCCCCTGCGTGACCCATCCTCTTTTCTTTGGGAGCCGCACGTCCAGCAATGTACGCCACAGTTGGTTTGTTAAACCCACTATCGATAATTCTCTGGGCTAGCATCTCTTCGGAATCTCCTCCGATCTCCCCTACTACGACCATTCCGTCCAGATCTGGAATGTATTTTACCATCTCAAATACGTCAATCAGTCTTGTGCCATTTACGGGATCCCCGCCAATTCCAACCGTAATTGACTGTCCAAATCCGGCATTAGTCAACGCGTCTGATATCTCATAAAGCAAGGTCCCACTTTTTGACAGTACTGCGATCCTGCCAGCCTTGAAAGGCATTGCTGGCATGATTCCGATTTTAATTACTTCTGGGATCATGATTCCTGGAGTGTTTGGACCGATGATCACCGCTCCTTTTTCATCTGCTAGTGCAAGTGCTTTCATTGTGTCTCTGATTGGGACGTGCTCTGGAATCGCAACAAGCAATTTGATTCCCGCATTAAGGGCGTCTTTTGCAGCGGTCAGGAAGAATTTGGCTGGAACAAACACAATTGAGATCTTTGCACCCGTTGCATCTACTGCCTCTTGCATGGAATCATAAATGGGAACAGACCCTTCGAACTTTTGGCCCCCTTTTCCTGGAGTTACGCCAGCTACGACATTGGTTCCATATGCAATCATGTTTCTGGCATGCAACGAGCCGTATGATCCGGTAATTCCTTGAACGATCACCCCTTTTTTCCCATAATCGGAATCCTCCGGCCTTCCTTTTAGTATTGAAAAAATGTCTGTCAATCTTTTATCCCCATGACTGCTGCGTTAATTGCCTCTTCTACTGAATCAAAGATCTGGGTTCTCGATCCCTCAAGCATCTCCTTTGCTTTTTCAGACTCGGTTCCCCTTAGTCTTGAAAATACGGGCATATCTATGATGTTATCCTTGTATGCCTTTAGAAATGCCTCAGCTACTACTGTAGTCTTCACAATTCCACCATACAAGTTTACAAGAATTCCTTTTACTCCGCCCAGTTTGCTGATTAGTGTTAGCGCCTCATAAACGGATTCTGTCGTTGCACCTCCCCCGACATCCAAGAAGCATGCAGGCTTTCCACCGTTGTCAGACAGCATGTCAAGTGTTGACATTACAAGACCTGCACCGTTTCCAACTACTGCAATGTCTCCGTCCAACTCGACTAGGGAGAAACCGCTTTTTTCTGCCTGTTCCTCGATTGCGGTTTTCTCTTGGTATTTCTGTAGCTCGTCATGCCTAAAGTTACTGTTGTCATCTGTGACAAATTTCCCATCTAATGCTGTGACGGTGCCATCCTGCATTATTGCTAGCGGATTAATCTCTGCCAACTCTGCCTCTTTTTCAATTGTTAATTTTGATAACCTTTTCAAAGTGTCTGCAAACTGGTCTGCAATGCCTCCCTCAAGATCCATCTCCCTTGCAACCTCCATTGCAATGTCGTCTGAGACATCTCCGAGTCCTACCTCCTTGATGATCTGATTCTTAACTGACTCAATCTCGACTCCGCCTTCGTTTGACGCTATAACGGTGTAGCATCTCTTCGAACGGTTCAAAAAGATTGAAAGGTACAGCTCTTTTTTGACGTCTGCCATCTTCTCCAAAAGTATGGCTCTGGCTTTCTCCCCCTTGACAGTCAAATCCATTACTTGGGGGTATTTGATTTCAAACTCATCTTCATTTTGACATTTTTGGATGCCTCCTGCCTTTCCTCTTCCTCCTACCGGGACTTGGATTTTAATGACAAGCGGGAACCCTAACTCTTTGGCATGCCTCCTGCCTTCCTCGATACTAGCCGATGACATGCTGTCAAGCAGCCTGATTCCGTACTCCCTGAACAGTTCTTTGGCCTGAAACTCTAGTAACTGCATGCAAAGACCATGAATTTTACGGTCTTTATTAACTATGATGTTGCCTTGAACTGCTCTTCAAGAAGATCGATCGTTTCTAAAAAGCGATCCTTGCTTTTTCTCAACAGTTCTTGGGGATACTCGTCAATTGTAAAAACAGCCTGTTGGTAAAAACTTGGCACCACGATTCCTCCAGACGTTACCACCTGCTCGATGACATATCCTTTGGTCAGCGTACAGACAATCTCTTCATATGATTCATCTTCCTCTTCTAGGGTCTGTCTGAATAAAACCACCGGTTTGTTTGTCTTTGCCACAATATTTGAGCCCTTTTCAAGCAGGCCTGCTAAATGCTGAACTTGCCATGCATCTAGACTGATCTGCTTTACCATGACCTCAATACGGGATTTTTCTATTTAACCGTGACAAAACAATGCATCTTTACTATCTGTCGACATTAGGGTTAAACAAAACAAGAAAGCGGTTTGGCTCTCAGGCCATATCCAGCGATCTGGAGTGTTTTCTGGTGTGAGGCCTTTCACCTGCATACTTTCTTCTCATGTGTCCTGACGGCCTGCCATGGATTAACTCTAAGAACCAAGACTCGTGTTCGATCTCCTCTGCTAGGATGTCTTTTGCAATATCATATGTTGCCGGATCCTTTCCAAGCGTCATCTTGCAGATCTTATTCCAGTTCACAATTGCGCCCTGTTCTGCTTTGAGACACTTCTCCAGTATTGCCTTGTGATCAGTTGGATTTGGTGGAAGCTGCAAAAACTCGCATCCTGAAATTCTGACAAACTCAGCGGCATCATTTGGAAGTGAGCCTCCTAACTGATAGATTCTCTCAATGCACGATTCAAAGTGACTGAGGTCCTCCAGCCTGGCATCTTCTATGATTCCTTTGAGCCCTTCTCCATCCATGCCCGTACAGTGTGCCCTGAGGTTGGTAAAGTAGTAGTATGCGGTAAATTCCACCGCCGCATTTTTGATTAGCTCATTTACCAATTCGCCGACATCCACGCCGTTTTGCCTTAGGACATTGATTCCTACCACACTGGGTTCTTCTGACTTGGACATCCTCTTTCTCAGTTCTTGCTTCTAATAAAGACATTGCATCTGATCCCATCTACTCTAGTCTGTTGCACAACTTGCTTTTCAAAGCCATATTTGGCCAAGATTATCCTAATTTAGGCAGGTTATGCAACATGTTAATCTACTCTACAGAGATTCTGATTTTTTGCCCGTCAATATCGTCCTCCATGTATTCTTTGCAGGTTTGCTCAAAGCTTACCCTTTTGACTCTGACTAAAAATGCCAGGTCTTGGGATCTTTTCTGAATCATTTCTAGCGATTCCTCATCCAAATCTAATATTGATGCAACATCCAGGACGTCAGTCGGGTTGTACCCTCTCTTCTTTCTTAATGCCTGCAATCTTCTTGCCGTATCCTTGATCAATCCCCTTGCCATCATGTCTTTGTTTCTTGCAGTTGAGATAAATACGGTGCAGCCGTCTCTGCCTGCCATCGCAAAGCCCTCTTTAGCATCAAAATCGACGACAAAGTCCTCTGAATCAAGCGAGATTTTTTCTCCATCAACATCAAAATCATATTTTGAATTGCTCTGTAATGACGACACGATCTCTTCATGGCTTGTCTCATCGAACTTTGCAACAAGTCTTCCCATCTGATGCTTTGCTTTAGGCCCAATTCTTTTCCTATCTAGTGCCACGACTGCCTTTGCAGGAAGTCCTAGTTGTTTTAGTTCGGAAATTTGATCCAGTCCTGATTCCTTTTCTGTCTCAAAGATGTCAAATTTCTCAACATTGAGTTGTGACTGCAAGAGCCCTGATAACGATTCTAGTTTTTGTTTTTGTCCCATTCTTACACAAATCAAAGCCTCGTTTAGTGGCCACCTGCGTTTGAGCTTTCCTTTCATTCTGGCAGCTGAGGAAACAGATACTATGTCTTTCATCACGTCAAACGACTCTTCAATTTCTTCGCTGACTAGGGATTCGTTGTAGGCAGGCCATCTGTCAAGCAGGACGCTTTGCTTCTCTTCAAATACAGTCTGATAGAGATACTCACTTGTAAATGGACAAAATGGATGAATCAAAATATCCAGCGTTTTGAGGACGTGGCTTAAAACAGCATAGATTGCAAGTCTTCTGCGCCTCTTTTCATAGTCCTCGTCCCATAACTCAGATCTGGTAATTGGAATGTATACTTGGCTAAGGTAGCCGATGATGCACTCATCAATTGCCCGTGCACTCTCGTGGAATTTACATGATTGGTTTTTATCAGTAACGTCCTGAATTAATTTTTGGATCTTTGATAGCAACCACACGTCTGGCGGTGTCAGCAAGCTGTTTTGTTTGGCCCATTTGACCGTCTTTGATTCGTCATAATTGTCATACTGGCTGTTTTGTTTAAAGTAAAGATGCAGGTTAAATAACGTGTTGATCACTTGGTATGGTCTTGACATTAACTCGTCTGTACTGAAACTAAGCGGCTCAATCGGACTGGCCTTCCACATGAAATAAAACCTGACCAAATCCGCTGGATATTTTTCCAACAGTTCTGCACCCTCCAAAATATTTCCCTTGCTCTTGCTCATCTTGCCCCCTTTCTCATCAAGAACGTGCCCTTGAAACAGGAACGACTTGTATGGCGGGATCGGGCCGTCATTTAAAATCACATTCTCAATTAGTAGCGTGTAGGCCCATCCTCTGGTCTGGTCAATGCCTTCAGTGAAAAACGGTGCGGGGATGTCCTTTCGGTATTCTTCATCATTAAGAGACGAGAATGGGGCTGAGCCGCTGTTGTGCCATGTGTCTAAAACATATTCTTCCCTCCTAGTTTTTGTGCTGTTGCATTTGCGGCATCTTATTGTAATGCTGTCAATCCACGGCCTGTGCAGCTCAAATTCTGGACCGTCAGGCAGACTGCTTGCCGCGTCAATAATCTCCTGTCTTGAAAACAGCCAGTTTCTCTCCCCGCATTCCCCGCATGTCCAGACAGGAAGCGGACACCCCCAAATTCTTTCCCGGGATATGCACCACGGGTGCTTCTCTTTGATGATTTCAAGGAATCTGTTTTTTGGCTGCTCAAAAAAGTACTCCACGCTCTTGGCAGCATCAATTGCCTTGTTGCCTAACCTGTCTAGTTTGTAAAACCACCCCTTTCTTGCAAGCCAGACGATTGGATGGTGCGACCTCCAGCACAACGGATATTTGTGTTTGATTTTACCTATTCTGACTAGGGCATTCTTCCTTCTTAGATCCTCTACAATCGCGTCGTCTGCATTCCTTACAAACAGGCCTTGGTATTTTCCTGCCTGGGATGTAAATTTCACTTCATCATTGATCGGACTGAAGATTTTGACATTTCTCCTGTTTGCAATCTTGATATCCTCTTCACCGTTTGCAGGCGATAAATGAACCAGTCCGCTTCCGGTACTTGCATCGACAAATGATTCTGAGACTGCTATGTGGTAGTTGTCTGCCATTGCACATTTGGCCAAATCGGGAATCTCGTCTAGCAGCGGGTGGATGTATTTTTTTCCTTCAAACCTTGAGCCTTTTACGGTTTTTTCAACCCTCCAATTCTCGATCCTCACTTCTGCCATAAATCCCTCTAGTCTTGTTTTCCCGACAACCCATGTCTCCCCTTTTACCCTTACATAGACATAGTCTTCCTCTGGATGCAAACCTACCATTGCATCAGTTACAAGTGTAAATGGCATTGTCGTCCATACGATCAGATACGCATCATCATCATCTACTAGCTTTACTTTGTAAAATAACGACGGGTCTTTGACCTCTTCGTATCCCTGATTTACCTCTGCATGACTAAGCGAGGTTTGGCAACTCGGACAATACGCAATAACTGCAAAATCCTCCTCTAGGATCCCATTCTTGTGCGCTTTTTTGAGAACCTGCCACTCTCGTTCAATAAATTCATCTTGAAATGTCCAGTATGCTTTATCATGGTTAAGTGACATTCCCAATTTTTCGTCTACATCCACCCAGGTTTTGTTGTATCTTTGGACAAGCTTTTTGCACTCGGCAACAATCTTCTCAATTCCCAATTGCTTGATTGCTTCGGTTTTGCCTTCTGTTACTCCAAGCTCTCTTTCGACTTGCAGCTCCACGGGAAGTCCTTGGGCATCCCACCCGCCGTTGAATTCAATTTTTTTTCCTTGTAATGTATTGAATCTGTACCACAGGTCTTTGATTACCCTGCCCCTCAAGTGTCCTGCATGGGGAATCCCATTCATGGTTGGCGGACCCTCGATGAACCTAACCTTCTCAGGCTTGTCTGATGCAAAAATTTGTCTTTCTAAATCAATGGATTTGATGTATTCCTTAACATGTGACTCTATTTTCTTTGCATCAAATTTTGAGGATAATTCCATCTGGATTTTGATGCGCATGTGGCATTATAAAGCTAAATTGACTTTTTGAGACGTACTGCAATTAAGG
>RKRY01000085.1 GCA_007571135.1 Candidatus Nitrosopumilus sp.
GTGTGATCTTGTTGTATCATGTCCTGTTGTAACATGTTGGGATCTAAGAATGTATGGGTTGGGATTTTTGCCGAAATTATTATGAGCGGCAGTATAGTCATCAACGAGCAGAGAGAGTAGATACAGCCCTGACAAAGCAGAGCCTAGACCTAGCTCGTCGCATCACATACTACGAGAACGCGCACAGTCCGTAGTGTCTAGGTTAGATATTGGAACATCTTGACGACCCCGGCCTCGCCGTTATCCAGCATTGTACGAATCGACTCCTTTATCTCCTCCGTACTTTGGTACAGCCTGTTGCCTGTGGCCTTGCGGATCATACGCCATTGTATCTTCACCGGATTGAGTTCCGGCGTGTACGTAGTGTCTAGGTTACATGTTGGAACATCTTGACAGACTACTTGGCTAGAGAATACTATTCGTTGTGTTCCAATTTTAGACCAAGTCACTACGGTGGAAGGTGCCTCAGTACGACGTCGCCTCCGCAGCCGTTGACGTATTCTTTCACCGCAACAGACTTGTGGTAATCGGTTAAGTCGGTTTTGATAATTTCAACTAATTATACAAGATTTATCAAATTATTGAAAAATATACAGTATGTAAGCTATGAACTCACATTTTTTAGAAGTTTCTTTATGTGACTTAACCGATTACAATACGACAGATGTCCTGTGATCCATACGTTTCGATCAGTCTTTGTTGACAGAATGATAAGTGATTGCCAACCGGGATCACTACGCTATACAGCAAACTAGCACGTATTGTCCATAAATCAAAGATGATGATCGGTAAAAAGTCATAGCGTGAACCATATATTGAACAAAACGAGAAGAGATGTGTGAATACGTCATTTGAGAGGCCCAGTTGGGACGAATATTTTATGCTTCAAGCAGAATTGGCAAAACTAAGATCAAACTGCATGACAAGGCAAGTCGGGGCAGTAATTGTCAGAAACAACAGGCAACTGGCAACAGGGTATAATGGGACACCGCCCGGAATTACAAATTGCTTTGATGGAGGATGTAGCAGGTGTAAGCTAAGGGCGGAAGGAAAGATAGAAGCTGGAACGCGGTTAGACAGGTGTTTATGCAATCATGCAGAAGCAAATGCAATCATGCATTGTGCTATTTTGGGAATCGAGGCCGGAATAGATGGAGCGGTCCTGTACACAACTTTTGTTCCATGCTTGGAATGCTCAAAAATGGCAATTACCATCGGTATTAAGAAATTTGTTTGCCTTGATTCATATCCAGAAACAGACTATGATTTGCTTCAAGAAGCCAAAGTAAAAGTAGTTCAGCTGGATAAAGACAGAATTGCAAGATGGGTCAAAAAACTCGCAAGCAGACATGAAAAATGTGTGAGATAAAATGCAAGTCAGCTTAAAAGAGACCCCGAAGATTGAGACAATGCCACCATCAATGCTGGTTTCTGCAACATATGACAATCAGTCAAAATCAGCAGTATTGAAATTTTATGAGCCTGAATCTCAAAGGTTGGTCCTTTGGAAGGATGATATCGGACACAAACCATACTGTTATTCCAGATTGTCACCAAATGAATTAGGCTTTCTTCATGAAAGAGACGATGTTTTAGAGATCAAAACGGTGCGGCGCCATGATTTAATCACAGACAAGGAAGTCGACATGACGCAGATCGTAGCTGCAGATCCTTTGACAATTGGAGGTACCACCGGAGAGAAAAGTATCAGAAACACGATGGAGACATGGGAGTCAGATATCAAATATTATGAGAACTATCTTTATGACAGAAAGCTAATAGTCGGGAAGTACTATAAAGCAAAAGATGGGAAAATCACACAGCATAATCTAGAGATCTCCAACGAAGTAAAAATTGCTTTGAAGAGTTTGCTATGGGACAAGGTAGATAGTGAAAAGATGGTAGATGCCGAAGGGTTTAAAGAATTAATTTCAGAGTGGGCAGACTTGCTCAACCAGCCAATTCCCAAAATTAAAAGACTGAGCGTCGACATTGAAGTCGAAGCTGAGATTGGAAGGATTCCCGATCCAAAAGCGGCTGAGAAGAAAGTAACTGCCATCGGTCTCAAGGGCAGTGACGGATTCGATCAGGTTTTTGTTCTAAGGACTACAGATGGCAAAGAAGGAAGAAACGAACTATCTGAAAACATCAAAGTTGTATTTTATGACTCGGACAAAGAAAAGGAGATGCTCAAAGATGCATTTAAGATCATTGAAGGATTCCCATTCGTAGTAACATACAACGGTGATGAATTTGATTTGCCATACCTGTTTAACCGGGCCGAGGTGCTCGGCATACCAGGTTCAGAAAACCCGTTTTACATGATGAGAGATTCCGCAACGCTCAAGCAGGGAGTTCATTTGGATTTGTATAGGACACTATCAAACAGATCATTTCAAATCTACGCATTTAGCCAGAAATACACAGATTTTTCACTAAATAGCGTCTCAAAAGCACTTTTGGGAAAGGAGAAGATAGATTACGGATTAAAATTTGACGAACTTTCACTTTACCAAACTGCCAATTACTGTTACAATGACGCACTGCTGACCTACGAACTGACTAGTTTTAACAGTGATCTGCTGATGAACCTGCTCGTAATTATTGCAAGGATTGGAAGAATGCCAATTGACGACATTGCCAGAATGGGGGTATCCCAATGGATTAGGAGTTTATTTTACTACGAGCACAGGCAACGCAATTGTTTGATTCCAAAAAAAGAAGAGCTTCAAAGGAGATCAGAGGGAGTCATGTCAGATGCAGTTATCAAGGACAAAAAATATCGAGGAGGACTGGTAGTGGATCCAAAAGAGGGAATTCACTTTAACGTAGTCGTAATGGACTTTGCGAGTCTGTATCCGAGCATCATCAAAGTTCGAAACTTATCTTATGAGACAGTAAGATGCCCGCATGAGGAATGCAAAAAAAACGCAATTCCACAAACGAACCACTGGGCTTGTTCTAAAAGAAATGGACTGGCTTCGATGATTATCGGGTCACTGAGGGATTTGAGGGTAAATTATTACAAGAGCCTGTCAAAAAAAGAGACGCTAACAGATGCGCAAAGACAGCAGTATACAGTTGTAAGTCAGGCACTCAAGGTAATTCTCAATGCAAGTTATGGGGTAATGGGCGCAGAGGTATTTCCACTGTACTTTCTTCCAGCAGCAGAAGCTACTACTGCAATTGGCAGGCATACGATTTTAGAGACTATTAAAAAGTGTGAAGCAAGAGGAGTCGAGGTCCTATATGGGGATACAGATTCGCTGTTTATTAAAAATCCAACAAAAGAACAAATTCAAGATGTAATTGACCAAGCAAAAAAAGATCACGGAGTCGATTTAGAGATTGACAAGACTTACAAGTATTGTGTGCTAAGTAACAGAAAGAAAAATTATCTAGGCGTCACAAACTCGGGAAAAGTAGATGTCAAAGGATTGACAGGCAAGAAATCACACACACCGCCATTCATCAAAAAATTATTCAACGATTTGCTAGACATACTATCTAAGGTTGAGACGATCGAGGATTTCGAGAAGGCAAAAAAGAAAATTTCGGCAAAAATTGCAGATTGTGGAAAGAAGGTAGAGGCAAGAGAGATTCCGCTAGAGGATTTGACATTCAATGTTATGCTAAGCAAGGCACCCTCAGAATATGACAAGACGATTCCTCAGCATATTCGCGCCGCAAAGCAACTTGAAGGCACCAGGGAAGTCAAGAAGGGGGACATAATATCATTTGTCAAAATTCTCAACAAACCCGGAGTCAGGCCGGTGGAGATGGCAAGAAGAGACGAGATTGATTCAAAGAAATATATGGAGTTTATGGAATCGACGCTAGAGCAGATTACGTCCTCAATGGACTTGGATTTTGATTTAGTGTTAGGAAAACCAAAACAGACTGGTCTAGACGAGTTCTTTTGGAATTAAGGCAGAAGGCAAAGCAGATACTTCCTGTACTCTGCCTGCCCCCTCCCGACAAACCTGGAGGGGAGGGGGAAGGATAAGATCACAAGAATACTCTTGCCGATCCGTTGGGCAGATCTGCAAGGGATTCAAAACAAGGGAGCCGACGATGTTTTAATCAACAACATGCCATTAATAGCAATGCATTTGCTGTGCGGCCTGTGAATTTATTGTATGTGCTTCCTTTGCCATGGCACCAGCACGCACACATAATACGACATGGTATGCGCCTAAAATGAAATGATCGAATGTCAGGACTGCAAAAAAAGGGTTAAAGATTAATTACAATCAAGACAAGCCAGAAACCATGTTCATAATAAACTGTAAAAATTACGAGGAGATCTCAGGTGAAAAGATAGTCAAGTTTGTAAAAACAGCAGAGAAGATTTCAAAGAAATACAGGGTAAAGATTGCAGTTGCGCCACCACAACATCTCATGGGAGTCGTGTCAAACAGTCCAATCACAGTACTTGCGCAACACGTTGATGACTCAAAGGTTGGGAGTACAACGGGGTTTGTGATTCCCGAATTGTTAAAAAGATCCAAGGTCAGCGGGGCACTGATTAATCACAGTGAACACAGGATCGATTCCAAGACAATTTCAAATTTAATTACAAAGTTAGATGAACTTGGGATGATCTCCGTATTGTGCGTAAGAGATGTTGCAGAGGTTAAAAGATATTCAAGGTTAAATCCGAATTATATCGCAATTGAGCCACCAGAATTGATAGGATCCAAAAAAGCAATTTCAAAAGAGAGGCCGGAACTAATCAAGATGGCAGCTGCTGCTGTAAAAAATTCAAAAAACAGAACGAAACTTCTCTGCGGTGCAGGAATAATGTCAGGGGAAGACGTCTCCAGGGCAATGGAGTTGGGATCTATAGGCATACTTGTTGCAAGTGGAATTGTCAAAGCTAAAAACTGGAACAAGGCAATGACTGAATTTGCCAAGTCAATGGTTTAATACCCCCTTTTGGATTGGTTAATCGTAAAAATGAAACCATTGTACGATTTTGAAGAAGCAGATAGCAAAAACAGAATGTTGCTGGGTGGAAAAGGTGCAGGACTAAGCGAGATGACCAGGTTAAAACTACCAGTACCGCCAGGGTTTACAATCACTACTGAGGTCTGTAAAAAGTATTATGAAAATGGCAGAAAGATTCCAAAGGATGTGATGGCATCAGTTATGAAACACATTGGCAGAGTTGAGAGAAAGACAGGCAAGAAATGGAATTCGTCAAAGAACCCGTTGCTTGTTTCGGTTCGTTCAGGCGCGGCAATATCGATGCCAGGAATGATGGACACGATTTTAAACCTAGGATTAAACGAAGGGACAGTAGAGGGGCTATCTAAACAAACGAAAAATCCACACTTTTCATGGGATTCATATAGGAGATTCGTCCAATTATTTGGCAAAGTCGTATTCGGGATAAGCGATGAGGAGTTTGATCGCGTGTTAAATTCTGCCAAGGAGGGGCAGGGAGTAAGAGGCGACAGTCAGCTAAATGTCGAATCATTAAAGAAGATCGTATCAAGATATAGGAAAATTTGCGAAAGGCACACAAAGAGAAGGTTTCCAGATTCCCCCAACGAACAGTTGGAATTGGCAATAGATGCCGTCTTTAAGAGTTGGATGGGCAAAAGGGCAGTCGTCTATCGTGAGAAAAACAACATTACAAAAGACATTGCAGATGGAACTGCTGTCAACATAGTTGCAATGGTGTTTGGGAACATGGGAGATGACAGTGCTACCGGAGTCGTCTTTACAAGAAACGGGCACAACGGCAAGAGAGAGATCGAAGGTGAGTACCTGGTTAACGCACAGGGTGAAGATGTAGTTGCAGGGATCCGAACTGGAAAAAATGTCGCGTTGCTAAAAAAAGAGATGCCAAAGTCTTACAAGGAGCTAAGCGATGCGTGCTCGAAACTCGAGAAGCACTTCAAAGAGCCACAGGACATCGAGTTTACAATTGAGCAGGGTAAATTCTACTTGCTGCAGACAAGGACTGCAAAGATGAGTGCGGTAGCGCTAGTCAAGACATCGGTGGACATGGTAAAGGAGAGATTAATTGACAAGAACAAAGCGCTGACAAGAATTCCCGCACAACAGCTAGAAGCATTGCTCCACAAGACGATGGATGAGTCCAAGTTAAAAAACTTCCAGCAGCTTGCAAAAGGGATTGCAGCATCCCCAGGAGCTGCAAGTGGAGTTGCGGTGTTTGATGTCAAAAGGGCAATAGAGTTAGGAGAGGCAGGAAAGAAAGTGATTCTGGTTAGGAAAGAAACAAAACCAGAAGATGTGCCAGCATTCTTTTCGTCAGAAGGTGTGCTGACAAGCCTGGGTGGCAAGTCATCTCACGCTGCAATCGTCTCAAGGGGGATGGGCAAGCCATGCATTGTAGGGTGTGCAGAACTAAGTATCGACTATGACAAGGGCACCTGCTCAGTAAATGGCAAGGCGATAAAAGAAGGCCAGATAATTTCAATTAACGGAAGTGACGGAAGAGTCTTTATTGGAGAAGTTCCAACCGTCGAACCGAAAATAACAAGAGACTTTGAACAGATCTTAGATTGGGCGCAAAGAGCCAAAGTACTAGGAATCAGGGCAAATGCAGATACCCCCGAGGCAGCAAGACTTGCAAGAAAGTTTGGAGGCCAAGGCATTGGCTTGTGTAGAACAGAGAGAATGTTCAACGCAAATGACAGGATTGGCTTGTTTGTAGACATGATAATGGCCAAAGACACGCGGCAGCGAGCCAGGGTGTTAAAGAAGTTAGAGAAGCTGCAAAAAAGCGACTTTAAGCAGATTCTAAAGGTAATGGAGGGATACAAAGTCACGATCAGGCTGCTTGATCCGCCATTGCATGAATTCTTGCCAAATCCCGAAGAGGTGTCAGAAAAGATTCAAAAACTAAAAGCAAGAAAGGCAGCCGGAGAGATCAAAAAGGCAAAACTCGTTCTAAAAAGAGCAAGAGAGCTTGCAGAAGTCAATCCAATGATGGGGCATAGAGGAGTTAGAGTCGGAGTCACGTATCCAGAAATTTACAGAATGCAGATTCAGGCAGTCTTTGACGCACTAGCCGAACTAACAAAGAGAAAGGTGGAAGCGCATCCACAGATCATGATTCCGCAAGTCAGCAGCATTGCAGAATTGAACCATATCAAGAGAATCTACGATTCGATAAAAGAGGAGACGGAGAAGAGACACAAGATGAAATTAGACATCAACTTTGGATCGATGATCGAGGTGGTACGGGCGGCCCTGACATCAGGCGAACTTGCCACAACTGCGGAATTCTTTAGTTTTGGAACAAACGACCTAACGCAGGGAACATTTAGTTTCAGCAGGGAAGATGTCGAAGGAAAGTTCCTTCCAGAATACATGGAAAAAGAGCTGCTTGAGCGAAGCCCATTTCAATCAATTGACGTAAGCGGCGTAGGTAGTCTGATGAAGATTGGCATAGACAGTGGTCGCAAAGTAAGAAGGAACATGGAAATCGGCATCTGTGGGGAGCATGGCGGGGACCCGGATTCGATAAGATTCTTCCATGATGCCAGGCTAAGCTATGTCAGTGCATCCCCACACAGAATTCCAATTGCAATAGTGGCAGCAGCACAAGCTGCAATTGGGCGGCAGTCCAAAAGAAAATAATAGTTTAAAGCAGACCTTCTTGATTCGAAACTTGGATGCTGCCAAGAATTGATTCCATAAAGCAGATTCGTCAAAAGATCGGCATTACACAGAAAAGACTTGCGGCCATGACAGACGTCAGTACTTCAATGATCAATCAAATCGAATCAGGACGGAGTCAGCCAAGCTACGAGACTGCAAAGAGAATTTTTGACAGTCTTGCAAAGCTGGAAGGAGAGTCCTCATCCCACACCGTAGGAGACTTTTGCAGCAAGGATATAGTAAAATTAAATCCATCAAACACTCTTCACGATGCCATCAAAAAGATGCACCAGCTATCAATTAGCCAGATTCCGGTTTTTAGCGGGGCAGATGTCGTAGGAGTGGTATCTGAAGACGGAATTGTAAAACATCTTGCAGATTTGGGCGAGGCAGAACTAAAGAAGGCAAGACTTGCACACACCATGGAGTCCGTTCCGCCAATCGTGGATTTCGAGACTCCTGCAAATGTACTGGTGCCGCTAATCAGATATTCGAAGTGTATTCTAGTATCAAAGAAATCAAAGATAATAGGAATCATTACAGCTTCAGACACATTAAAGATGATGGAGTAACGGCGAGTCAGGTAATCGGTTAAGTCACGCACAATGTCACACAATTTTGATCCAGCGATCTAAAAGGGATCAGGACTGCACCAATACATGGAAAACTTGGACATCGAGG
>RKRY01000156.1 GCA_007571135.1 Candidatus Nitrosopumilus sp.
CAAGAAAGATGCCGCCCAAGGGGGAAACAGTGATAGAAGGGGAGACGGGGGAGGAACACCATGCAGGATAGGGGGCGAACTACTTTCCGTATTCCACACTTGACTGGGACAATCAAGAGGCGCCGGTACAGGCGTTTGCAAGAAAGATGCCGCCCAAGTGGGAAACAGTGATAGAAGGGAGGCGGGGGAAGAACACCATGCAGGATAGAGGGCAAATTACTTTCCATATACCACAACAAACTAAAATTTCGCTAAACCTTTTATCTGGTACTGTAGTATGTTGCACAACTTGCTTTTCAAAGCCATATTTGGCCAAGATTATCCTAATTTAGGCAGGTTATGCAACATGCTATGGTACTGTCAAATAGCGGTAAACCAAATGATGATTTTCAGAATCAAGAGCATTCGGAGGTAACTAAAAATGAGTTTAAAGGTGGTAATACTAATTGCAGTCGTCATTTCGGTCATAGCCACAGCTGGGATAACGCATTTGATTGGTTTTGAACAAGAAGTGCAAACTATTCAAACACCACAACCAGAAGTTGTTTATGTTGAAAAATCATTCTCAGAAATTCTCAATGGCACAAATGAAATAAGGAAGATTTCATCCCAAAAAGAGTTAATTGATTTGCTTCAAGCATCAGAGTTGTTTGGAGGCTATCTTTACGGCAGCGGAGACGGATTACGCGAGGGGTTAGAGATTCAAAGGTCTGCAGTCAGGCAGTCCGATGCAGTAGTTGCAGAGTCAGCGCAAACATCAGAACGTGAATCAAAGTTACATGTGGATTCAGTTGACCACTCATCTACAAACATTCAAGTAGAAAACGTTGATGAGCCAGACTATCTAAAAAATGATGGAAAATATGTGTACGTCGTTTCTAAAAATACACTTTCCATAATTGATGCATATCCGGCCGAGGATGCAAATCTGATTCTAAAGGTTGCGTTAGATGTCGGACATCAGTACATCCAGAACATGTTCCTAAATGGAGACAGACTGGTAATTTTCTATAATGGGCAAAGTGACAGAGAAATTATTCCAAAATATGACTTTATTCCAATACAATCTCATGATCCAATCACTCATGCACTAATTATTGATGTATCAGACAGGAAGCATCCTTCAATTATCAAGGATTACTCCATAGGCGGTCATTTTATGGATGCAAGGATGATCGGAGACCATGCGTACTTTGTAACAAATAGCTACATTGATCATCAGTATCCAAGATTTCCGGTAATCATGGAAGATTCGGTTCCAATAATGATGCCCGAGGCATTTTACTTTGATAGTATCGGAGAATTCTCAAACTTTAACACGCTAACTGCGATTGACATATTTGGGGACACGGTAAGCTCTGAGACATTCCTGATGGGATACACTGGAACATTTTACGTATCTGAGAATAATTTTTACCTGACATATCAGCAGTATTTGCCATTTGGATTCCATGAGGATTATGCCAGAGACAGATTCTTTGATGTCATAGTCCCGTTGTTACCAGCAAACGTACAAGATGAAATCAAACTCATACAAGACAATTCCTCATTAAGTTCTGTTCAACAATGGTCAATGATTTCAGAAGTAATGCAAAACTCTTACAATGAAATGAGCAAAGAACAAAGAAGCAAGATCTTTGAAGAGATCAAAGAGGCAATAATTGAGCATGAAACAAAAATTCAGGAAGACACTCGAAAAACCATCATACACAAGATAGCAATTGACGAGGGAAATATCAAGTACGTTGCCAATGGTTCGGTTCCAGGTAGACTGCTAAACCAGTTTTCAATGGATGAAGACGGTGACAGATTCAGAGTTGCCACTACAACAGAAATTTATGCGCAGTATGAAGGAATAATTCGTTCAAACGCAGTATACATTCTCGATGAAGAACTAAACATTGTTGGAGGGTTAGACCAAATTGCTCCAGACGAGAGTATCTTCTCTGCTAGATTCATTGACGATAGATTGTACATGGTAACATTCCAGCAAATTGACCCATTTTTTGTAATAGACCTCTCTACTGACACGCCGAAAATCCTCGGAGAATTGAAGATTCCCGGATTTTCAAGCTACCTCCACCCATATGACAAGGAGCACATCATTGGAATAGGCAGAGACACCAAAGAGATCGGGGATAACAGGGTCCAACAATTAGGAATCAAAATTGCACTGTTCAATGTTGCAGATGTCAGCAATCCAATAGTCGCTGATGACATCATCATCGGGGACAGATCAACGCACTCAGAAGCACTTTATAATCACAAGTCATTTTTCTTTGATAAAATAAGGGGAGTTTTATCCATTCCAATAGCAGGCAATGTAAATGAGCTTGATGAATTATCGGATTCTAAAGCGATGATGGCGATTTCTCCAGATTATAATCGATGGAGCGGATTTTATGTGTTTGAACTTGATGACATGACTGGTTTTGATTTGAAAGGAGCCATAACTCATTCTGAGAGTGATTCAAGATACTATGGAATGGGCAATGCAAGGACATTCTACATTGAAGATGTCTTGTATACTGCGTCAGAAAGCTATCTCAAGATGAACTCATTTGATAATCTTGAAGAAGTCAATACGATAAAGTTGGAAAATACTGGCAATCTAATCAAATACATGGAAGGGAAACTTGTCAGATAGTCACACTATGTGAACTATTGTGGAAACTCCGCGTTTGTCA
The DNA here is from genome assembly GCA_007571135.1 of Candidatus Nitrosopumilus sp. Classification (GTDB taxonomy): domain Archaea; phylum Thermoproteota; class Nitrososphaeria; order Nitrososphaerales; family Nitrosopumilaceae; genus Nitrosopumilus. Next base: position 2,688 of record RKRY01000156.1, read on the forward strand.
ACTTCTATATGATTTTCCATTTCAAAAACAGTGACGGTAAATGAGATCACATCACGCCGTTGTGCCTTTTCTGCATGAAGTTTAAGGTGAATATCCATCAGGTCAAACTCTTCTTCAGGAAGATTTGCATTGTCTAGATATGCCCCACATGTTGATTCAATTCTAAAGCGGTCATCCTTGAAATGAAAACCTAATTTCATTTTTCTTCCTTCTCTTCCGCTTGCCTTTACATTAACATCAATAATGCCAGGCTTGGATTCCGTGTAACTTGATTGATGGTTTACGAAGACTCCGATTTGCATTGGCTTTCCAGCCGTAGATTCGGCCATCTTTTGAATTCCATCATTCATGGTCACATCAATTGCTTTGATCGTTTGTGCAACTTTTGCAATCCACTCATTGGTTCTAGTGATGGTTGCACGAATTCCTGCACGACGACGTCTGTCCTCACCTTCTGGCAACTTGTAGTAATCCACCCATGCCTCATAATCATGTGAGATATCCTCGATAAAATCCATGCATGTACGCTTGTATTCTGTAGGATCGTCGGTTCTCTCTGAGTCATCATCGGCTCGCATATCGTCAAAGTCCATCGGCATTGCCATACAAAAATCCAAGGCAAGTTCTAAAAAAATCAATCTCGAAAGATTATGATTATAATGGGAATTCTTCATGCACAATACATGATATTTTCTGAATTAATTGCAGATCTTCAAGGTCAGCTCAAACAAGATTTGGCTCAAATCCGCTTCATGCTAAAGAAGAACCCGGCAATGGGATATTCCAAAATTGTCGAAATAGGAAAGGAGGTCGGCAAGAGATACGACATCAAGTTAGTCGTTAATTTTCCAAAAGAAGGAAGAATTAAGGAGTTTGACATGTATGGAAAAAGAGATCTGAGTCTAATTGTTGATCAAGAAAGAAAGCGATTTCCGATAAACAGACAGCTAATCAAGGACAAAGCATTAGAAATTCTTGGAGATGTAAAAACTGAAGATGCCTACATGTATGAAAACAAAGAGGGAGTCAGGGTGTTTACAGACAAGTGGAAGATTGACATCTTGCCGCATTCAGTGCATATTTGGACAGAGTTCGATTGCAAAGTTACGAAATTTTGTGACTGGTTAATGGAGAATGCATATCAGATGAAAAGGCAAGGATCCTAGAATTCGTTTAGTTTTTCAAGTAGAACCAATGCCTCATCGTTTTGGGGTTGGATTTCCAAAATCTTATTGACACAGTCAATGGCCGCATCTTTTTGTTGCAAAGCCAGATGAACGTTGGTTTTTAGCGTTAGTGTCTCAACATCTTTTCTGTCAAGCTCAAACGCTCTTTCAAAATATGGAAGAGCTTTTTCCGCATCATCTGCAATAAAAAATGCACTTCCCATGATGAACATAAAATCATGATCGTCGGCAAACTTTTCTTCGAGGCTTTTTCCAAACCTTATCGCCTCATCATACTCCCCATCTTTGAGGAGCTTTTTCATTTTACGTTTGGGGTACAGGGTGAATCCAGCCATATTCTATACAGTATTTTTTGGAATTAAAACAATTTTGGTGTAGGTAATTAGGAGATGTTCATGATTCCTTCTTTGATTAAGAACCTGATGCCTTGAACAAAGGAGTCATCGTCAATTGTGCCATCTGCCCACCAACCGGCGTTGGTCTTTATCCAGTCAGGAATTGCAGGAGTCGGCGTGGTCACAGGATCAGTTGTCGATTTACTAGGTGCGCTTTTACCTTTGCCTTCAGAAATTGTTACAGGAATTATCAGATAATCGTAAGGAGTTGACGGAACGATGCCTTCAGGAGCCAAGCCATAAACGAATATAGCATAGTTTACAGTACCAGGCTCTTCTTTGACAATCATGTCAAGAGAATACTGTCCGGAAGGGGAATAGAGAAACGGCCTGCCTTCTTCTTGAGCAATTGATCTGAGGGGCGATAGTGGTAGTTTGTCATCTACTACTAAAAAGTCAAACTGTACCTGATTTAGGTATTCAGTATCATCATAAATGCTGATGAATTTAATCAGCCACTGCATTTCACAATGCTGGACTGGATCATCAGGTCCATAAAACAGATGGATTTGATAGCCAAAATTGGTTGTTGATTTTTTCACGGCCGTATTTTTGACAAAGTTTGTTTCACATCCTTGTGCTACAGATGCATCTGGAGTTGACTCAATGTCTTCAAAGGGGCTCGTTTGTACGTTCTCTTTGTATTCTAATAATGTAAATTCGTATTCTATAGGAGGAATCCCTTCAGAAACGTGTGTAAAAGTTTTAGCTTTGATTGGGAATGGAAAGTCGTCTACGATCCAGACCTTACTAGACGCACCTCCCGTTTTCCATCCAACTTGAACGGTCTCCCATGTTCCTGCCGGAACTGTAACAGTTTCAATGGATTGTGGAATTACTTGCTCTCCTCCAATGTTTCCGATTTTACCCCAAGACTTTGCGGTAAATTCTTTTGGTCCCTTGCCACTTGAACCTACGTCTGACGATGCAAATGCAGATAGCCAAACAATAGATGATTTAAATGCGCCGCGATAAACTCCCAATTCAGGAGTGCCTCCAGTTGGTTCAGGAGCAATTTTTCCCAATTCCAATTCACCGACAATAACTTTGCTGCCATCATAAACTACGGCTTCAGCTAGCCATTTAGTTTCACTACCTACAGTAATGTCACCCTTAACCCATAAATCCATTCCAAATTCAGTGCATTCTTTGTAGTCAACATGGCACATGGAATAAGAGAAATAGTCACCATGTTTGAGTCCCTCTCCAGCATGCCAGGCCCCTTCTTTATCTACACCGCCAGATTGAAACTGCGCAAACGCAAAAGGCATCATCAGAGAGCCTAAAAGCAGAGACGTAATCACAGACAAAGCAAGAAAAACTCCCTTCAACGCTACAGAAAATTGAAAAAACGTATAGTTAAACGTTATTCAGACTCAGTAAACCCAAAAGTAGATTCCAAGCGGCAAATCGTAACAGATCAATAAGGGCGTGTTTCAGGGCAGTATCTGCAATCGGCGAGTATTCAAAGGAGGCAAGGCCTAGGATCTCAGAGAGTGTGATGGTAGGATCAGACAATGCAGGTGAGCAAAGATACTGCATCATGTGCAGCAACGAGAAAAGAAGAGAGGAAGGGGAAAAGGATGGGGATGACATGCAGAATCTGCCAGGGAAAAGATACATCGGACTTGCAACCAACAGGCCCAAAGTGGATCTAGAACTATGCAGACAGGTGATGATAGAGGCAGGATACGGGATGTTTGAGAATATGCGCACCAGGACGTCAAGCAAGAACCTGGATGTCAGTCTGTTCTTTGTAACGTACTGTTTCTGGTGCCAAATGCCTGCATTGTGATAAGAACAGTACATGCTGAGATGTGCTACAGTACCGAGGTAGGATGGCATTTACCATGGTGATGATCAGGGCGCTGATCGGGAATCATTTTGGATGCACCGACAGGCCACCTCCTGATCCTCCTGACTGACATCTCGGAGGCTACTTTTGGGTTAACTGATCTTTTCAAATAGGCAAATATAGTGGCAGGTTTAGAGAAAATTTAGAATGTGTGAATGCTCCAAAATTCACTTGTATGAAGTAGAATTCAAACTAGATGGGATGACTGTTGTTCCAACCCACAAAAATTGCGGTTTTGTGCTAGATGAGAAACAGGCAGACAAATTCCAAAAAGAACTAGTAAAATCATGGGGTATGGAAGAGGATGAAGAGTAATTAAAAAAGAAAAGAAAAAAGTTTAGCCTTTCTTTAATGTTCTGCGTTTTTGCAAATACCTGCTTTGCAATCACATGTAGTGTCACAGTAACATTCACTTTGCATTGCACAATCACACTCAGAGCCATTTTCGGCTTGTGCTGCACAACCACATGCTGCATCTGACATAACATACAGCAAACAATACTTGCTTTAAAAGGTTGGTACATCAGTAGTCTGTTGCATAACTAGCCTGGATCAGAATATCCCCATTCCTTTCCGGCTCCATATCACTGCATTGCAGTCGCCTCCTGATACCTGTTGTATATGGCTGTCTTGAGTTTGATCTCCTGCACCATGTTTTCCTATTTTCGTGCACGTAGTGATCCCAATTGACAATCACTTATCATTCTGTTAGCAAAGACTGATCGAAACGCATGATCACGGGACATCTGTCATATTGCATGGTTAAATCAAAAAAGACGCTTATTGAATGCGGTTTCCTAAGTGGCACCGGTCCGGCGCGGCTGCGCCGGATTCACAAAGAAGAGAAGAATCCCAAGGTAAAAGACAGACTCCTGGCATACGCCATGAGAAAGGAGGAAATGTCAGTTATGCCATATCTGACTCCCTTAACAGACCATACTTGCCATACGCTAGCATGTTGCATAACCTGCCTAAATTAGGATAATCTTGTCCAAAGATGGCTTTGAAAAGCAAGTTGTGCAACATGCTACCATACGCGACTGGCCGGGACGGGCTGTAAGGGACGGCCTTGGCGGCATACACGACGAGACAAGGCTGGCGCATCGTGCAAGCTCACGCCAGAACAGCTCAGGCAGCTGCGGACATACCGGGTTGCAGGTCCTGACAGATGCGGATTCGAGTCATCGTTGTGGACGGCACGACTGCTGATAATACACGTCGGGGAAAAATTCGGTGTAAAGTATGCGCATCCTCCGGCATGTATGATCTGTTGCACAGAATGCTTCTCATCACGCAGGCCAAGGCCAGGACACCCAAAGGCAGCAGCGGAATCCGAACAAAATGCGTTTAAAAAAAAGCTGGAATGACGTGGGACGCCACGCGGCAATTGGATACAGGCCATTGTCATGATGGGGCATCTTACATCATAGGGCGGAACACCCAGAACGGGTGGTACACAATTGGCATCTGTGGAAAATTTACTATGAGACACACAGGGAAGAAGTGGAACACCCAGAACGGGTGGTACCCGATTGGCATGCCGGTGACGACGCCTGTCAAGAAAAAGGTTTCACTCGTTTGGCGCGTTGCACAAGGACAGGTTTGTCTGCCGGTTTGCAGACAGGGCAGACAGCGGGAGCTTTATCGTGTTTCTGGAGGAGCTGCGTAAAAGATTCGGCAGGATCCTGGTATACCTTGACAACGCCGGATACTAGCATGTTGCATAACCTGCCTAAATTAGGATAATCTTGGTCAAATATGGCTTTGAAAAGCAAGTTGTGCAACATACTACCGGATACCACAAATCGGCCGCGGTAAAAAAATATCCCGATGATCAAGGTGGTGGTGGCGTGCTTGGGTACCTTCCTCCGTAGTGTCTAGGTTAGATATTCACTTATCTTGATGGGTCTGGCCTCGCCGCTCTCCAACATCTTTTTCATGGATCCCCTCATCTCCTCCATGCTCTCGTACAACTGGTTCCCCGT
>RKRY01000122.1 GCA_007571135.1 Candidatus Nitrosopumilus sp.
CGCTCATAATAATTTCGGCAAAAATCCCAACCCATACATTCTTAGATCCCAACATGTTACAGCAGGACATGATACAACAAGATCACACGTTCCTGTTCCGGCCCCACAAAGCCAAAAAGAATCCAATCGTAAGGGAGAGAATCCTCGCAGTATCGTTGCACCTGAACCAGAACATGCCGATAGTCGACATGGCAGGGACGATGGGATGTGACCGTCAATCCGTATACAACCGGATTGCGTAGTGACTTGGTCTAAAATTGGAACACAATGAATGGCATTCTCTAGCCAAGTAGTCTGTCAAGATGTTCCAACATGTAACCTAGACACTACGCGATACGAGGAACATGGCATTGGGGGGGCCCGGCAGACAGGCCACGCCCTGAAGGCCGCCCAAAATAAAACCCGGCAGGATCAGGGCACTGATCGCAGAGACGGCCGTCATCACGACCCTGAAACAGCTCATCTCGACGATCAGAAAAAGATTCTACACCTCCTACAGCAGGACAACTGTCAAAAGAATTCTACGCAGACTGCATGTCGTACAAAAAGTCAAAATCAATACACGTAAACAGACACGAAATCGACGGGAACAAAAAGTGGCAGAAAGAGACAAAGCACCATTTTACGCTTGAAAGGACAGGATTACGCCATACTGTAGCGGGATGAGTGCATAGTCCACGCAGATGACAATCGATTTTTAGAACAGAATCCACAGCCAAAAACTGGAGCAGCGGGATGAGTGCAGTCCACGCAGATGACATGCATGCTACCGGAACCGGACCTCGGTCGGAGACCGCAGGTTGTAAGATACATGGCAACAGACAGAAGGTGATAGTCTTCGGATCCATTGCCGCAGACGGGCGCCCCTGTTTGGAACGTACGACAGGTTTGATCAGGACGTTTATCAGGTTCTTTGAGGAACTGCACCGCCGGTTCGGCAGGATTGCAGTCATCATGGACAATGCACCACAGTATACCGGCGCCAGAGTCAGGAGGTACATAAAGGAGAACCACAACATCAGTGCAATCGCGCTGCCAGTCGCAACGCTGGAGCTCAATGCCACAGAGTACCGACACCAGTTAAAGCAGGATGTCGCGGTCTACGCATTACGATGATGCCGATACAATGAGGAATGCAACCTGGATTTACCCGTGCCTACCAGGCACAGACTGGACATCACGAGATTCATCTCCAGAGAATCGTTGTTGCCAAAAATAACATGATCGGCAGTATAGGTGCATAATCCTTCCCAAGCACCCGATCTCGAACCTGTCTGCCAATATTTAATGAAAATCGTCACATGTTACTATTTTCATAACCGATTTCGTGCCATTTTATCATATTTTTTAGATTATGCAACAAACTCAGATTTTTCAAATAACATAATAATTGACAGTCTATAGTATTGGCATGAAGATATATACCAAAACAGGTGATGGGGGAGATACTGGGTTGCAAGGAAATCTCAGAATTGGAAAATCACATCCACGAATAATCGCATATGGTGCTGTCGATGAAACCAATGCAGCTTTGGGAGTGGTTCTAGCTAATTTATTAGATGATGATATTTCAGGAATTTTAACAGACATACAAAATGATTTGTTTTTAGTAGGAGCTGATTTGTCAAATCCCGATCTAAACGATACAAAAAACAGAGTATCATTGGGCATGGTTGAAAAATTAGAATCATTAATCGACAGATTTGAATCGGAATTATCTCCACTGACAAATTTCATTCTGCCAGGTGGAACTCCTGTAGCCGCCCAGACACACTATGTCAGAACAATAGTCAGAAGATCTGAAACGCTGGTAGTAAATTTAAGTGAGAAAGACGAGATAAACTCTAATTGCGTAAAATACCTTAACCGATTATCTGATCTTCTCTTTGTGTTATGTCGCTTAATCAACAAAAGAAATGATAAAAAAGATATTTTGTGGAAGATCTGAAAAGACAAGCTTTAATTCCTCAACGAAGTTCTTTTCTCTAAGTGCCGTGGTAGCTCAGCCTGGGAGAGCACTCGGCTGAAGACCGGGCTGTCGCGCGTTCAAATCCCGCCCGCGGCACTTTTATTAAATCAATGACTACAACTAGACCACACCATTCCACGTATTCATCAGTCCCGACTTTGGACTTCATAGAAATCATCACTTTTCACCGTTTTGTCAATCCTATGGGATCAAGTGATCACTGAGTACTGATGACAAATAGTACTCATGACAAACAAATACTTTGTATGATCCGCATCATATACCAGATACTAAAGAGGATATGACTCGTTTTTTTACACGCAAAATCAATGCGTATATTTCCGCACACTGGCATATCATCACGTTGATATCAAGGTAACACGAGTCAAAAAGCTACAAGTCGTTTGTTCAATGGTTTGACGCCACATCATCAGTGTGGTCTTGGAACTTGCCATGATGTTAATCCTGCATCATGCCACGCTGCAAAAGGCAGGTGACCTACTCGATGTTTCACTGTTGTGCAGGGTAGTCGGCATGGTTCTAAGGCAACACTATCAAGATCTTATACTTACAGGAGCTGACGCAGCAGGCTTTGAGATCTAACATGTGGCGTCGTACTACACGTGAAGATCTGATATCTGGCACGAATACTGCAGGATGTTTGCAATGGCAGACATGAATAACCAAATTGCATGTGGAGTGGTAGTGCACCTGCATCTACACGACACGAACATACAGAAACTCCTCGATCTATTAAAAAGGAGAGAGAGTACGCGTGTCACACATAGTCGTGTCAGACAATAGATACGACGTGAAGTGGATGCATAAGATGATCCGCATGTCTAGTGCAGTGTCTGATTCCGGCCAGAACGTATGGAGACCTGTCGTACCAGATGCGAGAAAAGTACCGGAAGCAGATGCATAAGAGATTTGACCATGTCTCGTGCGACCAGAGAAGTACGACGTAGACGGTATTCTCGGTCATAAAGATGGTGTTCAGATCACACGTAATCTTGTGTTTCAAGTCCATAGTGTATAGATAAATCTGCTGTACAGAGCCTGACATACAACTGCTGCATTTCGCGTATCATTTCTTTGTCTTATTGGATAATTTCTATAAATCCAACCCTACTAGTATGTTGCACAACTTGTTTTTCAAAGCCATCTTTGGCCAAAATTATTCTAATTCAGGTAGGGTTATCAACACGCTAAATCCTACATAATGTTTAATACTTAGACTACCTCTTGATTTTCAACATCCATGGCTGAAAAAAAGGCTACAAAAAAGACTGCCAAAAAAGCAAAAAGTCAAACAAAAAACAAAACAATCACAAAAAAAACAACTACAAAAGCCAAACCAAAGACAACCAAACCCAAGACAACCAAACCAAAGACAACCTTAAAAACTAAAGCAAAATCAACTAAAAAGACATCCAAAGAATCAACAACTATGGATGTTGGCATCGTAATCGTCGATGATGATATCGAAATCGATCAAGAAAGGGTCAATGAAGAAAGAAGAGCATACTTGGAAGAGGCACGATCACAAGAGGCATTTGACTAAATCTTTATCCGAGTCAAATGCATATAGAATATATGCGAGCACTATGCTTAATCACTGTAAAACCAAGTAAGATAGATGCAGTTGTTCAAATTCTAAAGAAAAAAAGAAAAGTCGTAAAACAGATAATGGTAGTTACAGGAAGGGCAGACATCAGCGTGCTATTGCAAGGCAGGATTGATGAAATTAACAGTATGGTAATTGATTTTAAAAAGATTAAAGATATTGTAACAACGGAGACCCTGATTGAAGTGGAGGTGAATCTAGGCTGGTAAGAGCGATAATTTTAGTAAAATCGCCTAAAAGACTGATTGCAGCTAGACTGAGAAAAGTGAATTCCGTTTCAGATTCGTTTCCAACAAGTGGTCAATTTGACGCAGTGGCAATAATTGACGTTCAAGAACTGTCAAGAATCAAGGAAGTTGCCAACCAAATCCAAAAGATCTCAGGGGTTGAGAGAACCGAAACGATGGTAGAAGTTCAGTGAAAATAATTTAAAGAACCTAGAGGCATGGTTAACTGTGAATATTAAAAAAGTCGGAAACGTGATTTTGGCAGTCACTGACATAGACAAATCAATAGAGTTCTACAATGGAATCATCGGTCTTCCAATTAAGAATCAAAGAAGGGCATGGGTGGATCTGGGAACTTCGGGAGCCTTGCTAAGTTTACATCCGGCATCATTGACAGCAGAACACGTAGGTAGCTCGATTGATAATGGCATCACAATAGGCTTTCTGGTAGGAGATGTCCAATCTGCAATTGATGAATTAAAAGAGAAAGGGGTAAAGATCCATCGCGATATTGTGGAAAAAGATGCAGGAAAAAATGCAGTCATTGTTGATCCGGATGGATATCTGATATCTCTATTTGAGCCAATCTTCGGAGACAAGGCTCAACAAACAAGTGGATATCAAGGATTTACCCCTGCTTAGTAGTCTGTTGCATAATTCTTCTCAAGCACCCGATCTCGAACCTGTCTGCCAATATTTAATGAAAATTGTTACATGTTACTATTTTCACAACCGATTTTGTATCATTTTATCATATTTTTTAGATTATGCAACAAACTCCTGCTTAGACTATCTTTTTAATCGAAGATATGATTCTTTTAATGTTTTTCTCATTTTTGTTTATTGAAACATAGTATGTTGTATGTTTGTTTTGCAAAAGAACGACAAGGATTTTTCGATGATGTAAAACCGCATGTTCTAATTTTCCAACAGCAGAGTCTGAGTCCTTTCTCAATGACATCAATGTCGAGATGATAAAAAATTCATTTTTTGCTTGTTCTGATTTTAACAAAGGTTTCAAATCCGGCCTGATAATTCCCGTCAATGTCCTGCCGTAATTATTTATCACGCCAGCATAACGGATATTTTTTGAAAGCGTCAGTATGTCTTGACAGTTTTTTCTATGTTTTGTAATTGATGCCTTCCACCTATCTACAGGGGTTTTAGCCATGAACAAAATTAATTCTTCAAGTTATAAGGATTTTTACCAATTAAAAAGTCGAAGCCTGATCTGGGCTTTGTTCTGGTTTTTTTTCTAGCTTTTTCCGTAATTCGAGATTCTCTTTTAGAAGCCTGCTGTTCTCTGTCTGCAATGTTTCAACAGAGTTCTGCCTCGTGTATAGTGGATGTCCAGGAGGTATGATTGTAAAATCCATTGTCAACAACCCTGCCGCATACTGCTGGTACATGTGTTGAAATCCCTTCAACCCCTGATTGGCTGTGGATGATGCCTGTCTTAAGAACCGCTCTTTTATGGGTTCCTCATAAATTTGAAACATTGAACGAGAAAGTCTGGGCGGCAGTCTGGGAAATTGGAGTGCCATATGAGGAATATCGGGATTCAGTCCATAGATGTCTTGTAGACGCTTTACTGCCATATCATCCATGAACAATCACATTTTTTGGCATATTTTTGCCTTGCTCTGGACGTTTGGTGTATTAATTAGTAAAAAATAGGTCATTTTTGCTCAATTCAAGCTGATCGCTGATCCTTATAGATTCCCATTTTAGATCGCTATACGCATGAGAAAAAAGAAAAAGATCTGTCTAAAATGTAAAAAAGATATCGATGATAAAGACCTACACAAGATTGTCATCTATGTAATCCAAGAACAATTCACAGAACATCATTATGAGCATGTAGAATGCCCAGACAGATTTACAATATAGTCTTTAGCAACAAAAAGAGGTTTTCAAACACTGTAATCGGTCAGGTCGGTTTTGACAATTTCAACAAATTATGCAGGATCTATCAAGTTACTGAAAAATATATTGATACAAGCTAGAATTTTCATTTTTTACGGATTCTTTCATGCGCCTTAACCGGTTACCATACAAATTATTCCTTATGTTCGTAAACTACATACAACTTGCCGGTCAATCTAGAACGATACTTCCATTCGTTATTTTGCCACATAATTTTGGCAAATTCTTGTTGGGATGCAGGATGTAGCCTCTGAAATACATCGCTGCCAATTAGAATCTGATTTGATTTTGCCATGCCCTGAATCTTAGCGGCTATATTCATAGCAGGTCCCATCAGATCAACATGAGAGTTTTTGGCATCAGAACCATAGCGCACTACAATATTTTGGCCAAAGTCTACTCCAATTTTGACCATCAAATCAGGATAATCATATTGATTAAGAATGGGATTGATGCCTTTTTGGATAATTGAGATCATGGATTTTGCACAATTAACCGCATTGTCTGCTGCAAGCAGACTGTTTCCTTCGGCAACAAAGTATCCAATTACTGCATCCCCTACAAATTTTAAAACATATCCTTGGTGCTGGCGGATGACTGATGCCATCTCTTGCGCAAATGAACTAATTATAATGGCAATTTTCTCTTCAGGCAATTCCAAGGTCATCGTAGTCGATCCCACTAAATCAACATACAAGACTACCATGTCCAATTTTGAAAAAACGTTTCTTCTAAGGAACGCTTCAGAATCGTCAATTACGCCGGAATATTCGTAGCCTTTTTTCAAAGCTCCCCACACCCTCTTCTGAGTCTCCAAGATCATTGCTTGAGAATCCAAAATTTTTTCACGATTCGTACTAAGAAGCATGTCAACCACGTTGATCTGAGATTTGGATTCTTTGTCTTCTGAGATTTCTCCAGATTCTGTTTTTTCAGTTCCCGACTCATCAGACATGCTTTTCACCTATTCTAAAGGAAAATCGATGCCACATTTAGGACATCTACCCCTATTTCCTTTATAACTATCATGGTAATATTGGATGATTTTGGCACCACAGTGATCACAGATGATTTTCTCTTTTTTCATATTCAAAAAATATGATTTTTCGTATTTAGATATTATAGTTTGTTTTACAACCTGTCTGGGGCAACATCTTGGCCAAAAAATGTATCTGAAGAACAAGCTGCAAAACAGATAGACAATGATGAAGGTTTAAGGAGACCATCAAGTAGCATGTTTTATGAGACTTGGAACCAGATCGCCCAATGAATTTATCCAACTGCTCAATGCAAAAAATGAAGAGATTCAAAAGACATTCCTCAATAAAATTAAAACCCAAACAAGCATGACTCCAGTCAAAGTGATGATGGGGGACTCTACAGTAACAACACAAAAAACTTTCGATCCTAAAAAGATCTCGGATTTTTTTCAAAAGATAATTCGGGCATTAGAAGGATGGTCGATTCAAGATGTCACGATTTCAAACAACGATGATATCCGGAGAATTTTTACAAAATTTGAGATCATGGTAGGCAGTTATTTGATTTCAGGACATGTCTCAATCCAGTTCCACGTATTGTTGTACTATAAACCGGATCAAAGAGTAATTGACTGTCAAAAGGAGCTGTCAGAAATTGTGGATTTGACAAAAAATCAGGAACAGCAACTATCTGATAATGGCGACGAATTTGTCTTACAAAAACTAAGAGAGAATGGATACAAGGACCTTGATCATCAAAAATTATTTGAAATTTTTTACGAGAATGACAAATTTAGAGAAAAAATTTATGCGGAAATTGAAAGAACGCAAGGGACAGATTTTCAAAAATTGTCAGAAGCAAAGACAAAACTGTTTAATGAATTAGATTCGTTATTAATAGAGACATATCAGACCTCAGCAGTACTAATTGATGATTCGAAACTGGTTGCCGGAGAAGAAGGATGTCTTTGTACCGTTGACCTTGAATTCATAAAAGATGGCAATCGAGAAGGTTTGTTTGATCCAAAAAGAATGCCCGATAAAGTAAAGGCGGATATTGCAAAAAAACTAGACGAGCTGCATCAAATCATCACGTCATAAGACCGTAAACCAGAAGGTGAAGATCCCTCGAGGGAAGTTTCTAATTCCCTGACGTGTTTTAAGTGTATTATATGAAAATTATGTCGCACCTTCATATGCATCCTCCTCCATCCATTTCGGTTTGTCCCTTCTGATCGCATCGTCGGCCTTTTTGTCGTAAAACGCCCTTGACGGCGTCCGGC
>RKRY01000091.1 GCA_007571135.1 Candidatus Nitrosopumilus sp.
TATCCACATCGCATGTACTGCCATCTCTCTCATACAGCCCCTCACTTTTGGCAACCTCGTTGATGTCTATTATCTCCATCCCCCCTCTTTGGGATAGCTCCCTTGCAACTGCATGTTTTCCAACTCCCGGATTGCCTGTTATCACAATGACCATGCAGTCAGTACGCAGGTTTGATGATTAAACGATTTCTGCGGCTTCATAGAAATTATCGCACAAAACAAGGAAATGACACACGCCCTGTGACAGCTGTACGTAAGCACCCTATACAGCAGCTCTGCTGCCATCATACGATCACTACGCGAGCTGACATGATACTTGAATAGCCTCTTGATGGCAGAGAATACTAGTTTGTTGAACACATGAAATCCACCCGGTGCAACAGTATCTAGGTCCCAGTAGCACAGCAGCTTGGATTGCCCATTAAATAACCAGTGCGTTATACACAGTCATAATGAGTGATCGATCTACCATGCTACTGTTATGCTGAAGGGGTTTTCGTGTGTTCAACAAACTAGTATTATGAGGCTCATACAAAGATATCTGTTTGTCATGGGTGAATCCTGGACACCCTTACAAATGGACAGGTGATCGTAAATCGGATACAAGACGATCAAAAATAGATAATTTCTATGAAGCCGAAACTAGAGCAATTTTAAAAAATATATTGTTAATGTTGTCGGAAAGATCTGGACAACTCCACACCATGGTTCAGAACAGTGTTCTGCTGAAAATAATCGACAATCATATCACGAGTATGTGACAGATTTGAGAATTGCGGTTTTATTAGGCATGCATCATCGTCAACATCATTATGTTGATAAATAAGAAAAACCCTAAAGTATACTATGCAAGTTTCTAGATTTGAGATCAATTGTCCTCCTTGGGCTTTACCCAGAGAAGAAATTCCAGTGCGCGTTCAAATTAACAAAGAAGTTACGCCATTGTTAAAAAATGCAAAAATTGACTTACCAGATTGTTTTGAATTAAGAGATACAATTAATTTAGCAAATTATGAAATGGATGGCAGAAAAATCATTGTTACATCGATCGAGAAAGCAGAAAAGAGCAGTTATGATTATTTTGGTGTAATTATTGCAAGCATAGAACCGTTCACTGAACTTAGGAAACAGATTCCAATAAATATTGAATTTGAATTTCATAATGGTACAAAAGAAAGTTTCACTGAACATGCGAGAATTTTTCGACCATTGCTAGAGTTTGAGCAGATTCCTACGAAAATCGAATTATCTGATGCAGATGGTAATTCTACAAAAATACCAATAGGATTAAAATTTACTGGGTTTGGCGAGATACAATTACGTGTTGAATGTAAAATTGAAGGAGAAATTGTTTCAGTGGGGACTTCGATATTGGATGAGGTTTTACATAGAATCTTAAGTGAAGGGTTAATCGTTGCTGATAAAAAACATAAATCAGGAGTCACAGTAGCACCAAACTATGTAGAAGGCATAGTCAGACAATTAAAAGACAAAGTTCAAACCGACGAGGATATTCAGCAAATGATAAGAGAACAGCAAATTGACAAGGAAAAAGCAGAGTTATTATATGAATTTACCCACGAAGAAAAAGAAAAAATTATGAATATTTTCTTCAAGACAGTTGAAGGATATCTAATACAAATAATCTCAGATATTCTGAATAGAAATCTGAGCAATAATCTACAAATCGAATCTCAAACAAAAATTTCAACGCAAATTCAACTACCTACTACTAATGTAACAATCAGTTTCTTTTACAAAGATATTATTGGTAATGAGTATGAACCAATTGAAAAAGTGATTAAAATTCTTGATAACCGTGAACATCCTTCAGAATTTAATGTCGAAATACCGCTAGAAATTGCAAAAGTGGATGAAAGCGAAGCGTACAAAAATGTTGGAGATATGAGAATTGGAACCCACAGTTAGTATTTCTGCTGCTGTAGTAGCCATAACAGGAGTGTATGACAAAATAAAAGAACATTTTATGGATTTTAAACCAGAAACTCGGTCAATGTCTATTAATTTTTCACGCAAATCCAGCCAGATGGGATTTCAAATTACTGTTCCAGAAGGTTGGAGAAAAAGTCATAAAAAAATCAAAATTCCTGCCATGGCAGGATACAAGGTTTTGCGAATGACTGATGAGGGATTTTGTGAACATAGGCACCTGTGGAAATTTGACGGAGAAAATTTTGTTTTGAATGCAAATGAATTGCCAGCATCTGAAAAATACTTAGTAGAAATAGACGGGACGGTAGATGAAAGTATTCTAAAAGATCTTGTATACATCAAACCTGCCGCCAATCGAGACAACGATGATGAAAATGACAAGTATTGGCTAGACTCTAGCATTAAATGGCCCCGCGCCTTGGAAAAAATTTATGATGACCTAGAAATCGACGAAGTAAATTTTGGAGTGATGATAGACATAGACAAAATGTTTGGACTTACAATTCCTCCTGAAGTAAAAAATAAAGCTTCCTCCATTCAAAGATTATTGAAGGTTTCTTCAACAAATTTTGATAGAAATCAGCTTATCCATGCAGCCCTAGACTACAGGAAACAAGAAAAAATTGCCCCATTGTTCGACCCAGGAAACTTTTTTCGGATTGTTCAAAGATTAACTGCAAAAGATACGATCCGACAGCATATCAGTATTGATCAACCCTATGATGTTGGTAACATTAATCAACCAGAAAAATACGTAGGAATTGTTCCACAAAACGTCGAGGTTCAAGCCATTACAAGACTTACGTTAAGAACACCAACGGCAAATGGATATCTCATGTTTAAACGTGAAAAATATATGGATAAACTTCGATCTGAGTTTAAGAAATTACCGTATCTTAGTTCAACAAGAATTCGAAAAAATAGGTTTGGGAAAGACAGCCAGAGTGCAGGGATTTCTGCAAACATCAGATCAGATTGACTACAGCATGGACCCGTTATTCAGATTTTTAATCAATTTTTGTTAAAAAACACCTATTTTTAGAAATCTGGACGAAACCGTCATCGATCTCTTAGATTTCTGTGACAATCTGAATCTTACCATCATGCACTATAAATCCTATGGTTTGATGTGGTTTCAACTTCAAATGATTTCTCACGTCCTCTGGTATTGTTACCTGATACCTTACTGACACCTTGCTTGAGCCCATTATTTTTGGCAATATGATGATCATGATTTTCATTATGAAATAGATATTCATGTAAATCATTATATTACTTGGAAATACGAAGATTCATACCAGATTCATGTGAATGAGATGAAAGAGAAAATCAGCACACAGTCAATGGATATTCCAGATAACAAGATATCCATCTTAAGGGAGTACTTTCCAGAATGTTTTACAGAAGGAAAGATCGATTTTGACAAGCTAAAAACTTCTGTAGGCAAAAGTGTTGATTTTGATGATGAACGATATTCCATAACTTGGGCAGGACGCAACAACACATTCAAATGCATCCATAATCCCAGCATCAGCACACTTGTACCTGACAAGAGGGAGTCAGTAAACTTTGATGATACTAAAAACATCTTCATAGAGGGCGAGAATCTAGAGGTACTGAAGCTACTACAAAAGCCATACTTTGGAAAAATCAAATGTATTTACATTGATCCGCCATACAACACGGGAAACGATTTCATTTACAAGGACAATTTTCGACAGGGCACGGAGTCCTATCTTGAACAGACTGGCCAATCAAAGGACGGAGTAAGACTGACCACAAATCCGGACACTTCAGGAAGGTTTCACTCTGATTGGATTTCATTTATGTATTCAAGGCTGTACTTGGCACGAGACCTACTAAGTGAAGATGGGCTTATTTTCGTATCCATTGATGACAGCGAGGCTCATAACCTAAGATTGATCATGAATGAAATTTTTGGAGAGAGAAATTTGATTTCAGAGGTAGTTTGGAATAGTAAATACACTACCTCAAACGATAAAAAGTTCATATCTACACAACATGAATATGTTATTATTTATGCAAAAAACATCAATGAAGCAAGTTTTAATTTATTGCCTCGAACTGAAAAAGCGGATAGTGCATACAAGAATCCTGATAATGACCATCGTGGACGGTGGAAGTCAACCCCCTTGCATGCAAAAAGTGGTAGAAAAAATATGAAATACAAATTTACAAACATACGAAAGTTTAACGGTGAAAAAATATCTCCTTTTGTTTGGTCTGCACCAAAAGGCAGGTACCCAAGATATAACAGGGAAACCTTAGAAAGGTTGGAAGCAGATAATAGAATAACTTGCGGTAAAGATGGTACAGGAGTGCCTAATGCCAAAACTTTTCTTAAAGAAGTTCAACAAGGAATGGTAACAGGATCGTTATGGAAATATGAGGATGTTGGACATACTCATGAAGCAAATGAAGAGTTAGCTGCTCTGATAGGCAAAGGTGTTTTTGACAATCCAAAACCTGCTAAACTGATTAAGCAAATACTTCGGTTATCAACAAATTCAAAAAGCAGTGATACGGTCTTAGATTTTTTTGCAGGTTCGGGAACTACTGCTCACGCAGTAATGGAACTAAACAGGGAGGACGCTGGCAACAGACGGTTTATCTGCGTTCAGATTCCAGAACGTATAGAAAACAGTAACCTTCCTACTATATCTGACATCTGCAAGAAGCGCATGCGCTGTGCCATCAAGCAAATCGCAAAAGACTCGAAAGAAACAGATATTGGATTCAAGGTATTCAAATTTGCAAAGTCCAATTACAAAATATGGGAAGACTATTCTGGAAACGACATAGAAAAGCTAAAAAAACAGATTAAACTGTTTGAGAACCCACTGGTAAAAGGATACAAAGACATTAATGTCATCTACGAGTGCATGCTAAAAGAGGGACTTGACCTCAACAACAGCATTGAAAAAGTATCAACAGATCTAAATACAATATACAGAATCACAGGCAAAAGAAAATTCTGCATATGTCTTGACAAATCAATAAAACAGCAATCTGTTGATAGTATGGATCTATCTAGTGAGGACACATTCGTCTGCATAGATGCGGCCTTGGATGACAGTCAGAAGAAAAATATCTCTATGATTTGCAAGCTCAAGACGATGTAGTATGGAATTCAAGTTTCAACAAAACCTAGATTTCCAAATTAGTGCAATTAATTCGATAGTAAACATCTTCAGATCGCAAAAGTTTGTCAACAACGAATATGAGATGCTCCCAGAGAATGGAACAGTACCCAACATACTATCGATAACCGACAGACAGATTCTGGAAAACCTTATAGACATTCAAAAATCAAACAATCTTTCCGTGTCCGATAATCTTGATGGACGAAACTTTTCAGTTGAGATGGAGACCGGAACAGGAAAAACATACGTGTACATCAGGACAATATTTGAATTGTTCAAACAATACGGATTAAAAAAATTCATCATAGTTGTACCATCTGTTGCGATACGGGAAGGTGTTCTCAAGACACTGGACATAACCAAGAACCACTTTAAGGCTCTGTATCAGAACTCGCCTTACAGATATTACGAATATGACTCCAAGAAGATAAATCTCATTCAACAATTTGCACGCAGTCACACAGTTGAGATAATGGTGATCACTATAGACTCGTTCAACAGGGATCAGACAATAATGCAACAAGAGAGAGATTCACTGCATGGACAGAAACCAATAGATCTCGTTCGCAGGACAAATCCAATACTGGTTTTAGACGAACCACAGAATATGGAGACCGATATAGCAAAGGCGGCAATTACCAGCATGAATCCTCTGTTTACGTTAAGGTATTCTGCCACTCATAAGCATCATTACAATTTGGTTTACACTCTTGATCCCGTTGATGCATACAACAAACAGCTAGTAAAACGAATTGAAGTGTCATCCGTAACAGAGAATGAGCAAAACAGCGTATTTTTGCAGTGCCGTGATATCCATGCAAAATCAAGAGGAATAAGGGCAGTGTTTGATCTTGACAAAAAAATAGGCAGTGGCTTCAAACGTAAACTCGTCACGGTATCTGATAGGGACGACTTGTCTGCAAAAACGAAAAACCCAAAATATTCTGGATTTATCGTATCTGAGATTAATGCAAAATACAATTTTGTCAGGTTCACAAATGGATTGAGGATAAAGAAAGGCGAGAGTCAGGGCGACAGCATGGAACAGATAATGAAAGTACAAATAGATCAGACAGTGAAGGAACACTTTCTAAAACACGAGTCACTAAAAGAAAGTAGGATAAAGCCACTGTCCTTGTTCTTCATAGACAGAGTTGATAATTATGTAACAAACAATGGATTCATTAGAAAAACATTTGAGGAGTCATTTAACCGACACAAAAATGATTATGCGGATTTCAAAGAGGTTCAGGCAGATACGGTTCATAGGGGATACTTTTCAGCCAAGAAGACTGACAAATCCATCAAAAAGGACAAGGAAGCATTTGATCTGATCATGAGGGACAAAGAACGTCTACTGTCTTTTGACGAACCGGTATCATTTGTGTTCTCACACTCTGCACTCAGAGAAGGATGGGATAATCCAAATGTGTTTAACATATGTACGCTCAATCAGACAGTTTCAGACATGAAAAAGAGGCAAGAGTTGGGACGCGGAATGCGGCTCCCGGTAGACCAGAACGGTAACAGGATTACCGATGAGGAACATATCCTGACCGTAGTAGCAAACGAGAGCTACGAGGAATACGCATTAAAGTTACAACAAGAGTATGAAGAAGAGTATGGATCCGAGTTTAAGGGAATCAGACCATCTGATGCACGGAAAAGGCACGTTAGCACACTCAAGAAAGGATATCGTCTGAATCCAGAATTCCAAGGACTGTGGAAACGCATAGCACAAAAGACTAGGTATGCAGTGCAAATAGACAGCAGTTGCCTGATCCATGACTGTATAAATGAGATCAACAAAATCACAATAGATAGAATTCGAATCAAGATACAAAAAGTGAGCCTCTCGCTTGAGGAGGGAGATGGAATTGTGACTAGCTTTGTGGGAGAAGGCAGTGAAGAATACAACAAGGACTTGTCAATTCCAAATATAGTAGAGCAGATTGCAGACGAAACAAATCTGACAAGGACTACAGTAGTTAAAATTCTTAACAACATAAAAAATCTAGATCTAATATTCAATAATCCACATGAATTCATATCGTCATGCATAGTTATAATCAAGGAAAAGATTGCAGATATGCTAGTAAACGGAATCAAATACCAACAAGTCGACGACTGGTACATGATGGAGCTCTTTGAGGACATCAAGACGTACAAAAACATGATCGTTCAAGCAAGCAAGACAATTTATGATGATGGCGCCATTACGGATTCTTGTGTGGAACGGGAGTTTGCCAAAAAACTTGACAGGATGAATAATGTAAAGCTTTTCATAAAACTGCCACGATGGTTCGTGATTCTGACACCAATTGGAAAGTATAATCCAGACTGGGCAGTGGTCATGGATGATACAGATCAATTTGGGAATACCAAGGAAAAGATGTATTTTGTAACAGAAACCAAAGGGACCACAAACTTGGATGATCTACGTGGAATCGAGAAAAGAAAAATACGGTGTGCCGAAGAGCATTTTGCATCACTATCGGTAAAGTTTCAAGTGGCCTCAGATGCTGATGATCTCATTTGATTGATTCAGGATGTCTGGACATGGAACTAGCGGACTGGTAAAGAGATCAATTGCGTTTGTTTCACCAGAAACAACTAGCTCATTCATGCAGCCAATTTCAACACTATAATTTCCCCCAGCATCACTGTATGGGCATAGGCTATTCTGACAAAGCCCAGCACCATCAAAAGGAACAATACAGAATGTAGTTGATTGTGGTATATGGAAAGTAGCTCGCTACTTATACTGCCGCTCATAATAATTTCGGCAAAAATCCCAACCCATACATTCTTAGATCCCAACATGTTACAACAGGACATGATACAACAAGATCACACGT
>RKRY01000144.1 GCA_007571135.1 Candidatus Nitrosopumilus sp.
CCTGTCAGCCTGTCAAGAAAAAGATTTCACTCGTTTGGCGCGTTGCACAGGGAGGTTTGTCTGCCGGTTTGCAGACAGGGCAGACAGCGGGAGCTTTATAGGGTTCCTGGAGGATCTGCGTAAAAGATTCGGCAGGATCCTGGCATGCCTTGACAACGCCGGATACCACAAATCGACTGCGGTAAAAAAATATCTGGATGATCAAGGAGGCGACGTTGTGCTTAGATACCTTCCTCCGTATACGCTGTAGCTCAACCCTGTGGAGATACAGTGGCGCATGATCCGCAAGGGTACCGATAACAGGCTGTATGGGAATACGGAGGAGATAAAGGAGTCGATTCGTACAATGCTGGATAACGGTGAGGTCGGACCCGTCAAGATAAGCGCTTATCTAACGTAGACACTACGCTCGATTATGATCATACCTGTAACGTATAGTAATATCATCGGTCCTGCAATGAACCACATTGTAACACCGCTTCCATCCGGCGTGATGGCGGCTCCAAAAATCGCTATTGCAAGAATTGCATATAGGATGTTCTTTCTCCAAAAGTCCGAGCCGACTGCTCCTGATGCAGACACTGCATACATTACAAGTGGCAACTGAAACGAAAACCCAAATGCCAGCAAAAATTGCAAGACAAATGTTACAAACTCAACCACATTTAGAAATGTGACTAATCCTGCTGATTCACCATATCTGTACAAAAATTCCAAGATGTATGGAACGACTAAGCTATATGAAAACACACATCCTGCAGCAAACAGACCCATTGCGGGCAGCGAGATGCTCCTACTGATATTGATCTCATTTTCTTTTAACGCCGGTTTGATAAATCCTACAAATTCCTTAATAATTACTGGCATTGCAACCATGATTCCAACTAGCGCAGCAATGTATACCTGTGCAAAAAATGCTTGACCGGGTGCTGTTTGAATCAATTGCACGTCTTGTGGGACAAGATTTCCTTTCATGTGACTAGTTATTTGCGCCGCAATGTTATCAAGTGGCTGCGGTGTCGGATAATACAGCGTGACTTGTCCAATATGAACCGGTTCTGCATGAAACGTTAGGACGAATGCTGTAATGACTATGATGATTATTCCAATCCGAAGCAGACGCTTTCGTAATTCTTCCAAGTGCTGGTTAAAACCCTCAAATTCGGACATTGACTGTCTTTACCTTCTAATCTATATCAGTTATGTGGGGATTGGCAATAATTTTGCTTCTGGAAGACCTGCTTCCTTGAGTTGCTCGTGAGTCATGCCCTCAAATTCTAATGAGATGACAGCCTTGGTGTCAAATTTGGCCTCCATCTCTTTTGCCAAATCTCCGATGTCCTTGCTTGCGTAGATCTCTCTTGAATCTTTTAAGAAGACTCTCTCGCCTTTCTCCATCTCTTTTCCGTTGAATTTTTCTTGCAAGAAACTAGTAATAGATGGCAACTCCTTTCTGTTAATGTTGTTGTGAAAGTAACAGATTCCTTTGATGGATTCATAGTCATATGCAGTACCGTTTCGATACATGAAAACCCCGATAAAGTGAGCCTCATCTTCCGGTTCCCTTACACATTTAATTTCCCAATTCAACAATTTTGACTCGTCATAAGAAAACCCATCCATTTCTTCTACGGTGAGTTTCCAATATCGAGATCTTCCTTTGACCATAACATATTACTGTAAATTGTTCTGGTATAAATTCCAATGCCGCTATCTGGCAATCATGACGGCGTTACATATGCCGAATTATCATAGTATAATTCTAGTAGGCCACTTGGAGGATTTTGAAATATACTGTCAGCTTGGTTTGATATCTTTTGCCGCAATGTTTTGACTTGCACATTGGACTTGCCAACACTAACCACGCGCAAAATCGATCTTAGGCATCATCTGAAGTACGTTTTGTGGTACAAAAATTACTGACACTTGGAGGTTTCCCCACAACATCTGCTGATATTCTGTCCGTCCTTTCAAATCAATCCGGTTGTCTCGATAAATTAGAAGAGATGGGACTTGCCTAAAGCTAATATCAATCGGTATAAGCGACAATATTTAGGAAGATAGATTAACCTCGAGTGGGATCTCAATCTTAGATGACATCCTTTGAGGTTCATGTAACAATTGAAAACAAACCCGGAATCAGCGATCCTGAGGGCGAGACGATTCTAAATGATCTAGTTCTAAAGGGGGCCTATAAAACGGTCTCAAAAATCATGACTGCAAAAATGCTAAAGTTTACCGTTCAGGAAAAAGATCAGAGAGCTGCACAATCATTAATCCAAGAAGTGTGTGATGAACTGAGAATATATAATCCTGTGGTAAGCAAAGTATCTTTTGATGTCTTAAAGGCCTAGTCTGTAACCGGTCAAGTCGCATGAATGAATTTGTAAAAAATGGAAGTTCATAGCTTACATGCGGTATATTTTTCAATAATTTGATAAATCTTGCATATTTGTTGAAATTGCCAAAGCTGACTTGACCGATTACGATCCTCAATTACGTCGCTTGTGACTATTGGACTCGTGGGTATTCTGTTAAAATCCTTGACTGATTGTATCTCGTTTATGCATTCTTAAATACTGGATCTGATGCATGTCGGGCCTTCCGGCTTCTGGCACTGACACGCCCTGCCATCTCTTCCTCTTTTGGTCATGTTGTATGCCACTTGATTTGATCTCTTGGCGTGTTTCTGCACTTTTAGGCATCACATGCTTGCCAAATATCTGATGCTTTAATGAAGAGAATGCGACCTCGACTCCCAGCACATAGAGTAATCGGCCAAAATTGGGTTTGAAAAACAGGTTATAAAACAGGCTGTTGATTGGCAGCTCGTGCCAAATAGCCGCAGACACACTGTCAAACGTTTAACACTGCTGTCGTTTAGTGTTTTTGCACCGCATCTATGGTATTCGTATTGGTTTGACCAATTTAACCTCTGGTACGTTTATCTGACTTTGTACAACTTTTTGTGCCATAATCTTTTTGATAACGCCATCTCCTAATCAAATCCTTGAAGACTTGCTACCTGCATGGATGCCATAACTTGTCTCTTTTTTACGATGTTTTACGCATCGGGGTCAATTCAATGTTACGCGCACCCGTTTGCAAGTCTTCCTTATGTTGCCTCTGTAATCGGTTAAGTCATCTTTGACAATTTCAACAAATTATGCAAGATTTATCAAATTATTGAAAAATATACCGTATGTAAGATATGAGCTTCCATTTTTCACAAATACTTTCATGTGACTTGACCGGTTACTTGCCTCTTGCCTAGGCCATGACGATCAGGCCGTCTCCTCAGTGATCTTTGTTCTGACTAGATTCAAATTAAATATCTCTCAATACAACTGTAGTTGTGAAGGTTGGAGTTGTAGTATTTCCTGGCAGTAACTGTGATCGTGACATGTATCACGTTTTAAAGGACGTGTTCAAGACCGACACTAAATATTATTGGCATGAAAAGCCGCTTCCAAAAAATATTGATGCCATAATCCTGCCTGGAGGATTTTCATATGGCGATAGGCTTCGTGCTGGAGCGATTGCCGCCAATAGCCCTGTCATCAAAGATGTTCAAAAGATGGCAGACAAGGGAATTCCGATCCTAGGCGTATGCAATGGATTTCAAATTCTAGTTGAGTCAGGTTTGCTGCCCGGCGTTTTACTCAAAAATAGATCTCTGAATTTTATGTGCAGGTGGACAAACTTGGTCGTCGAAAATAACAAAACCCCGTTTTCAAACCAGTTTGAGATTGGACAAAAAATCCCAATTCCAATTGCTAACGGTGAAGGGCGGTACTATGCCGATGACGAGACTCTGCAAAAATTAAAAAAATACAATCAAATCGTCTTTAGATATGTCGAATCTGTAAATGGTTCTTCTAACAGAATTGCCGGTGTCTGCAATGAAGACGGAAATGTTGTAGGGATGATGCCACACCCAGAACGCGCCGTTGAATATGAAATTAATCCAACTGACAATAACGCTTCGACTTTGATCTTCGAATCCATGTTAACAAAGATGGGTGTGTATAATTGAGTTTAGAACCGCAAGAACTAGGCGAGTTAAAATCCAAAATCGGACGAGATCCGACACCCACAGAACTGCAAATTGTAGCTGCTGAGTGGTCTGAGCACTGCTCGTACAAGTCATCTAAGCGCCACCTCAGAATACTTCCAATGGAAGGGCCGCTTGTAATTGCCGAAAAGGGCTATGATTCTGGAGTCCTAGATGTCGGAGGCGGTTATGTTATTACTGCGCACATTGAAAGCCATAATCATCCTTCTGCAGTGGAACCTTATGGCGGTGCCGCAACCGGCGTTGGCGGTGTAATTCGAGACATACTCTCAACTGGAACAAGACCAATTGCAATCCTTGACGGATTACGATTTGGAGATATCAGCAAAGACAAACAGGCAAGATGGCTTTTTAAAAATGCTGTATCTGGCATTGCTGATTATGGAAATTGTCTGGGAATCCCAACGGTTGGAGGCGAAGTAGAATTTGATCAGTGCTATGAGAGCTATGCGTTAGTAGATGTTGCAGCGATAGGTTTTGGCAAGAAAGAAAACCTGGTAAAAAATCATGCAAGAAAGGGAGATGTTGTCGTTCTGGTGGGCGGCTCTACTGGCAGAGACGGTATAGGGGGATCTCAGTTTGCATCCGATTTACTAGAGTCTGAAGACCGCTCTGCAGTTCAAATCCCAGACCCGTTTATTGAGAAACTAATCATTGAGGCAGTCCTTGAAGCACGGAATCAGAAACTCATTCATGCCATGAAAGATTTAGGTGGAGGAGGCCTGTCATGTGCGATCTCTGAGACTGCCGATGCCCTGGGGGTTGGAATTGAAATGGATGTCTCCAAGGTCCACACTCGGGAACCGGGCATGCATCCGGACGAAATCATGGTCTCTGAATCTCAAGAGAGAATGCTAATTGTCACCAGCAAAACAAAATTGAGAAAATTACGCGAAATCTGTAAAAAATTCAGGATCGGTTGCTCTGTAATTGGAGCAATAAAGTCAGGCAGGCAGATGCGTGTTAAAAAAGGAAGAAGAACACTTGCAGATCTTCCTGTGGATACAGTGGCAAATGCTACTCTGTTGGACTTGCCTTCGACGAGACCCAAATATCTTTACGGCATAGAACAAGAAAAGAAACTCAGAAAGATCTCAAACTATCCTAAAACCCTGTTGGAATTACTTGGCGCCCCAAATATTGCAAGCAAGATCTGGGTATATGGGCAATATGATCATGAGGTTGGAATTAGAACCGTGGTAAAACCTGGGTGTGACGCATCCGTTTTGAGATTGGATAATGGAAAACTTCTCTCTGCAAAAATTGACGGAAATCCAAAGCACTGTTATCTGAATCCGAGGGAAGGTGCTATCGGATGTTTTGAAGAAGCATGCCGAAATGTTGTGTGCACTGGCGCAAGACCAATTGGAATGCTAGACCATCTCCAATTTGGAAATCCCAAGGACCCTGAAATATTCTGGACGTTTCTAGAGTCATTAAGGGGGCTGTCTGATTTTGCCAAGAATCTCAAGATCCCCTGCATTGGAGGCAAGGTAAGCCTGTACAATGAGAGTATTTTTGGTCCGATCAAACCCACTCCCATAATTGGCGTTTTGGGATTAATTGACAAAAAACCACTTGTTCCCCAAAGAATTACGGAGGGTGACTGTCTAATCTTGGTTGGAGATACAAAAAACGAACTTGGAGGCTCTGAATACTTTGAATATATTCACAAATTTGTTGGAGGCCGATGCCCTGTTGTAGATTTCAAATCTTCAAAGAAAAATATGAGATCCGTTCTGGATTTAATAAAGAGACAGCTGCTAAAGTCTTCACATGATTGCTCCAAAGGAGGACTTGCCGTTGCCGTATCTGAGTTATGCATGACAAATCAGATTGGATGCAAAGTATCGTTGGAAAAGATTCCGGGCGAAAGATTGGATGCAGACAGGTTACTGTTTTCAGAAAGCCATTCTCGTTACCTGTTGACAGTTGGCACAAAGAATGTCAAAAAGGTTCAGGAAATTCTAAGTAAGAACAAGGTATCATTTAGGCAGATTGGCAGGTTCTTAGGCGACTCTATAATATTTACAAAGGGGAACGAACCGATCATAGATCTAAGAGTTGATAAGGCACAAAAGACTTGGGTAAGCTCGCTAAGGGATTTGGTACTTTATGGATGATGGCGATAGACCTAAGGAAAATTGCGGCGTAGTCGGGATTTACAGTATATCTGGAAAAAATGTCATTCCGATGGTCTTTGATGCATTACGCGCCTTACAGCATAGGGGGCAGGAAGCTTGGGGCTTTGCAATTCCAAACAGGTCACCGTTTAAGAGGGTGGGACTTGTCTCACATTCTTCATCTGATTTTAAAAAACTTGCAAACGAGTATGAATCCTCATGCGTAATCGGACATGTAAGATATTCTACTATGGGGGCAAGCACCCTGGATAACGCACAACCGCTCAAAGTCAAAGACCTGTGCATAGCACACAACGGAACAATTGCCAATGCCCGGGAATTATCCAATTTGGTTGGAGGGTGCTCGTTTACGCCTCCAAACGCAAGTGATACCATGGTTGCAGCTCAACGTCTTGTTTCACTGATCTCTGAAAGAGGGAAGATGGGAAAGGCACTCTCGATTTTAAAAAATGAGATGATAGGCTCATACTGCTTTACTTTTATCTCTGATGACAGCTTTGTGTATGCTGCACGTGATCCCAAGGGATTTCGTCCAATGGTTTTGGGCCATAAGGAATCTGATGATACCTACATTGTAACTTCTGAATCTTCTGCAGTCACTGCAGTTGGTGCAACATTGCAACGGGATGTGACGCCGGGAGAATTAATCAAACTAAGTCAGACAGGCCTGGAGACTGAGAGGTTCTCCGATGACACTTCACGCGCACATTGCTCTTTTGAATTCACTTATTTTGCACATCCGTCAAGCAACATGGAGGGACGTAACATCTACATCACTAGAAAACGAATCGGGCAATTCATGGCCAAGAAATTCCCTCTTAAGGATGCGGACTTGGTGATTCCCGTGCCTGACTCTGCAAGGCCTGCAGCTTTGGGATACGCACAGGAACTAGACATCCCATTTGACGAAGGATTGTTAAAAGACAGGTACAGTAAAAAAGGTCCATTGCGTAGTTTTATTGAACCTCACCAAAGCGATAGGGTTGATATTAATCGCTGGATCATCCCGATTACTGACATTATCAGAGACAAGTACGTTGTAGTAATTGACGATAGCCTCGTCCGTGGAACCAGTTCAAAGGCAATCATCAAGGCTTTGCGCCGAGCAGGTGCCAAAAAAATCAGCATGCTGATCACATATCCACAAATTAACTATCCATGTTATGCTGGAATTGATTTTCCCTCTCAAAAAGAACTTGCAACATATGTCAATGGAAAGACAATGACTTTTGATGAAATTACAGAGATGGTAAGACAAAGTATCGGCGTTGATTTTCTAGGATACAATGACGCCGAGACCTTGGCTGCCGCAGTAGGAATCCCGAAGGATTTGATGTGTTTTACCTGCTCTTCTGGAAATTACGAGTCTCTGGGCATAAGACCTGACTTTACCAAACGTGGGCAAGTAAAGGCAACAAACTAGAGTAATCAGTTAAGTCACGCACAATGTTATGCAATTTTGATCCGACGATCTAAAAGGGATCAGTTTCACACCATCACATGGAAAACCTGGATGTCAAGGTGCTGCGGGACGAGATCACCATGGCTATACCGACAACGGGTGCCGGTTCGGGGCAAAGCTTGTCAGGGCAGTGCCCAACATGTTTACGTTTCTGAGGCAGCTGTAGTGATTCTGATTGATAACCGCTTATCATTGTGCCGACAAAGACTGATCGAAAGGCATGACCACGGCGCATCCCGATATGCCGTGAAAAACCAAGGAAAGCAGGT
>RKRY01000068.1 GCA_007571135.1 Candidatus Nitrosopumilus sp.
AATTATGCAAAATTTAGCAAGTTATTGAAAAATATAGAATATGCAAGCTATGAACTCTCATTTTTTACAAATTCTTTCATGCGACTTAACCGGGTACCTAATTTTTTACAAGTTCCTTTATGTGACTTGACCGATTACGGCATATGCGTCCCGGGCAAACCTTCAGCTGTGTCAGGACTTGGGAATCCGGCCGGACATACCACTGAGAACCGGCTCTGTACCGCAGGGAGGGGTGGGGATGGTTGATGCATGGGGCATGCTGGTTAGGGAACAACCCGGTGGTAGTCTGACTGCACACATTGGAGGCCTGTCAGATGATGCAAAAAAAGAAAACAGACGGTACTGGAAGAGCAGGGTTGGATACGGCCAGAGATGGATAGTCGAGATAATAGTATCTGCATTCAAGCGTCTGTTTGGGAACAATGTGCGTGTGACTTGGTCTAAAATTGGAACACAACGAATAACATTCTCTAGACAAGTAGTCTGTCAGGATGTTCCAACATGTACCTAGACACTACGTGTAGTATGTTGCACAACTTGCTTTTCAAAGCCAGATTTGACCAAGATTATCCTAATTTAGTCAGGTTATGCAACATGCTAACTACGTGCACGAAAATGGGAAAACATGGTGCAGGAGATCAAACTCAAGGTAGCCATGTACAACAGGTATCGGGAGGTGCTTGCAATGCAGTGAGATGGAGCTGGAAAGGAATGGGGATATTCTGATCCGGCTAGTTATGCAACAGACTAGTGCATGGTCCCGTCCAGCTTGCAACGGATTATCCACTGCATCTTTGATCTGTCCAGTTTCATTATGTCACTGGGCCCGGTCCTGTCCATATGTCACTTGGGCACCAGATCTTCATTTCCGCCGGCCTCCTAAGGGGGTCTGTGCCGTCACGGGTAGGGGGTATACTTTTTGTAATACCCAGAAAGGAAAAATTTTGAAAATGCCTAAATATGGC
The DNA here is from genome assembly GCA_007571135.1 of Candidatus Nitrosopumilus sp. Classification (GTDB taxonomy): domain Archaea; phylum Thermoproteota; class Nitrososphaeria; order Nitrososphaerales; family Nitrosopumilaceae; genus Nitrosopumilus. The sequence continues at coordinate 966 of RKRY01000068.1, forward strand.
ACGATCAGGTGGAGATTGTAGAAAAATTGCTTTACGTTAATCCATTATCATTGTACAAGTATACGAAAACACAACTTGTACATACAAGTAAGAAAAAGTAGGCAAGCAGAATATGGCTGATGAAATCTCCACACTAATGGCAAATAGTAAAGATAAAGTTGTCCTACTTCGATTGAGAAATAGCAAAACTATTCAAGGCATTCTGAAGAGCTTTGACATTCACATGAATTTGACATTAGATGGTGCCAAAGACATTACTGATGAGAAACCTGTTACAATTGGAACTGTCTTGTTACGTGGAGACAACATCTTGGCAATTTCCTTGCCTAAAGAAGAATCCTAAACCGCTGTTAAACATTAAATTTGATTTTGACAAACTAATTTCGTGCTAAACCTTCTTGTTATAATCCACCTTCTAGTACTTACTGCACTGGCAGAAGAGATACCTGATTATAACAAGCCCTTTGCTCCGATATTTACTGACAAGCCGTTTTATAGCTGGACTGATAAAATCAAAATTACAATTCTGGCTCCTAGCTGGAATACCGACAAAAATCTAATTGACTCAATTGGCGACACTGAATCTTATTCTATCAAAATTTCAACAGGAGAACATTCCTTGGAACCGTATAAATTTACTGAAACCGATGTCAATTCGGGAATTTTTTCAGCAGAGGTAGTCCTGTCTGGCTTTTTGCATGATGCCAATGGTGATGGCAATTTTGATACCAACCCCAGAACATCTGGTGAAGGACCCAACAACGGATTCTTAGAAGTTGATAGGGACTCTTTTATCACCATTTCTTTTGAATTTGCTGATGGTGTTATATTGACAGAATCTGTTCCTGTCTCATGGAACGTAGGTACAATCCAATTTACAAATGACGAATTTTTTTCTGATGAACAGATTTCTGTAAAGGTTATTGACGCAGATATGAATTTGAATCCTAGGACATTAGATAAAATCCAAATTCAACTTTACTCTAATTCTGATCTCACAGGAATTATGGTAGACGCCGTAGAAACTTTAGAAAGCTCTGGAGTCTTTGTTGGAACAATTTCTCTGTCCCAAAGTTCAACATCGAGTGGGAACAGGCTACATTTTGTATCCGGCGATCACGTTTTTGCGAGGTATGATGACCATACTCTGCCCAAACCACATTCAGTATATGATAATGTTAAACTGCTAACTACTGCAAGAATTAACTCATCTGTACCTCCTATTGAAAGGATTGATAATTCGTTTGTTAGATTATCTGACAGCTTTGGAAACGATCTCAACTCATTTTCTGCGGGTAATCAATTACAAATTGTCGGTACTGTGACCAATTTACAAGAGCATAAGCATGGTTTTGTCTATCTCTTTCAAGTTAAAAATGCTGATGGTACCGCTGAATCAATTGCATGGGTGGGGGGCAACCTAAATGCGCATCAGACTCTTGACGTTTCACAGTCTTGGATTCCAAAACGACCCGGTGACTATGAAATCCAAACATATGTCTGGAATTCCATTGATGATCCTACTGCATTGGGACCAGAAATGTCCATCGCTGTTAACGTAAACTAAAGAACAGACGGTGTGACCAAAAAACTTGATTTTCTTTCATTTGTATGGGCAGCTGTAGTAATTTTATGGTTGCGGGGGTACTGATCAATGACAGCCCCCGAAGTGTGACCAAAAAACTTGATTTTCTTTCATTTGTATGGACAGCTGTAGTAATTTTAGCGCTAACGCGTTTACCTGTGTAATCGATTTATGCGCTTGCAACACCTTGGTTTCATTTGGCGATGAATCCCATTCTGCCATGACTATACTGCCGTAATGTCTAGGTTACATATTGGAACATCTTGACAGACTACTTGGCTATAGAATGCTATTCGTTGTGTTCCAATTTTAGACCAAGTCACTACGCTCATAATAATTTCGGCAAAAACCCCAACCCATACATTCTTAGATCCCAACATGTTACAGCAGTACTGTACAACAAGATCACACGTTCCTGTTCCAAGCCCGCAAAGCCGAAAAGAATCCAATCGTAAGGGAGGGAATCCTCGCAGTATCGTTGCGCCTGAACCAGAACATGCCGGTAGTCGACATAGCAGAGACGATGTGATGTGACCGTCAGTCCGTATACAACCGGATTGCGTGATATGGGGAACATGACATTGGGGGCCTGGCAGCCACGCCCTGGAAGGCCGCCCAAAATAAAACCCGACAGGATCAGGGCACTGATCGCAGAGACGGCCGGCATCACACCCCGAAACAGCTCATCTCGACGATCAGAAAAAGATTCGGCATCTCCTACAGCAGGACAACTGAAAAGAATTCTGCGCAGACTGCATGTCGTACAAAAAGTCAAAATCAATACACGTAAACAGACCCGAAATCGACGGAAACAAAAGTGGCAGAAAGAGACAAAACGCCATTTTACGCCTGAAAGGATAGGATTACACCATACTGCAGCAGGACCATAATTGGTACAACATCACATTCATTGAAAAGTTAGACATGATTACACCATACAGCAGCAGGACGGGTGCACAGTCCACGCAGATGGCATGCAGACTACCGGAACCGGACCCCGGTAGGCAGGCCGCAGGTTGTAAGATACATGGCAACAGACAGAAATGATAGTCTTCGGGGCCATTGCCGCAGGCGGGGGCTCACTGTTTAGAACGTACGTAGTGACTTGGTCTAAAATTGAAACACAACGAATAGTATTCTCTAGCCTAGTCTGCCAAGATGTTTCAACATGTAACCTAGACACTACGACAGGTTTGATCAGGACGCTTATCAGGTTCCTCCAGGAACTGCACCGCCGGTTCGGCAGGATTGCAGTCATCACGGACAATGCACCACAGCATACCGGCGCCAGAGTCAGGAGATACATCAAGGAGAACCCCGACATCAGGGCAATCACGCTGCCAGTCGCAACACTGGAGCTCAATGCTACAGAGTACTGGCACCAGTTAAAGCAAGATGTCGCGGTCTCTACGCATTCCGAGGATGCCGATACATGAGGAATGCAATCCGGGTTTACCCGTACCTACAGGCACAGACTAACATCATGAGATTCATCTCCAGAAAATCATTGTTGCCGAAAATAATATGATCTACGGTATAGATCAAGATTTCTGGTAAACTTTTCGGTTACGAATGCCAGTATTGAAATGAGTGCAATGATTCTAATGGAAATCCTAGCTGCAAACCGTTTTGTGTTAACTGTTGGAAAAACATTTTCAAGACCATCTTCTTGAATTTATCACTTTGTGGAAAGTTTGGTAAATGTGTTGTAAATTGATTATCGTCCAATCTCCGAAGGCCACTTGCCCATTGTTGATTTAGAACCATCTATCACCTAATAACTTGGAAGACTTTTTTTGCATCTAAAGCCATTTTGCTTTATACAAAAAAGCAGAACCATGATGGGAAGACACCATATGTTGTTGAATTAGTTTCAAACGTTGATCTCTTACAGTGTTGATGAGAATTTGTGATCCTTTTGAAATGTCAGCAAGATTTTATTTTAGAACGCTGACCTATGATTTAAAATTTTTTACAGACCTTCTTGTAAAGTTCAAAGTAAACTTTAACGCACAATAAACCCTCCGTTAAAGTTTGTTATGACAAGCCTGAAGCAAGGTCCTTTTTTGATTGTTGTAAAAACATTCCAGATACAACAACCAGCAAAAAAGTTGAAAATGAATCTCCAGGATCCAATTCATCAAATAGATCAAAAGCAACAAAATTTCTTCATATGCGACAATCTGAAACAGACAATCAATTTCAGATCGATTCTAACGAAAAATTTTACAATGATAGATGCTTGGAAAGTAAAAAACAAAACAATCGCTCTGCTGAAGATGACGCATTAGGTAAATCTTGACTCGGACTGATCTAGAATGCGATACCAGCAAGTCTGCCGATACAGCAACACATTGTTATGAAATTAGTCTTTTACTCAACGATTCAAACTCCAATAGAAACTGAGCCTGCAGATTGCATGTAAATCGCTTTGCAAAAAAACTTGCAGGTTTCCTAGATGGGGCCGGTGATGTCCTATATTTTCTGTTCGGTTTCTAGGCCGTGTTTTTTTATTTTTTATGCGTAGCTCTTCAATAAACCTATAAAGCCCTGATAAGACGATCGTCATAAGGAAAATGAGTAAGACACTTGAGAAATTGTTGAAAGATGCCCTAAAAGAAGACAAATTAACAATGGGCACCAAACAAGTTTTGAACTCTATGAAAAATTCCAAACTAGTTGTGCTGTCTCAATCTGTTGGAAAAGAAACGTCTGAAAAGATTGAATTCGATGCAAAAAAAGAGAAAATACCGCTAGTAAACTTTCAAGGAACATCAGTCGCATTAGGCAGGCTGTGTGGCTTACAATTTAGAATCTCAACAATTTCATTTACATCGATCCCTGATACCGACATCAAATCAATTCTTAAGGATGCAGAAGCTGAGGCAACATGAGTAATTGCAATGCGTTTCGTGAAAGTTTAAATGAGACATTTCTTGTTCGGAGTTAAACAGGATTCTTATGGCACAATCTATCAAATTAACAACTGATCAAATGCGTATGATGTCTCTATTCCAAAATGTTACGGGCGCAACTGCACGTGATTGTGTTGAGGATGAAAAACAAGACAGAGTAATCTTTGTTGTGAATGCTGGCAAGATGGGATTGGCAATAGGAAAGGGCGGAACTCATATCAAGTCTCTCCAAAATATTGTCAAGAGAAATGTGGAACTAGTTGAATTTGATGAGGATCCCGTAAAGTTTCTATCTAATTTACTAAATTCAAAACTTGTCTCTGAGGTAAAAATTAATAAGCGAACTGACGGTTCAAAACAGGCAATAGTCATAGTGGACCCGCGTAAAAAGGGTATTGTCGTCGGAAGGGAAGGCAGAAATGCTGAAAAAGCAAGAATGCTTGCAAAGCGATATTTTGACATTGCTAGCGTATTGATTAACAGTCCTGAAAAAGCAACGTTGGAGATATAAGAATTGAGAAAATCACCGCTTGGCTTATTTGCTGGAAGAGTTTTAACAGCTAAGAAAAAGAGACAGCGCTGGGCAATTTCCACATACAAAAGAAGAGAACTCGGAATTGACAAGAAAGCAGATCCCTTGGGCGGAGCCCCGCAAGCAAGAGGAATTGTTTTGGAGAAAGTCGGAATTGCGGCAAAACAACCAAACTCTGCCGTAAGAAAATGTGTTAGGGTTCAATTAATTAAAAATGGCAAAACAGTTACCGCATTTTTACCTCGTGATGGCGCAATGAACTTTATTGACGAACACGACGAAGTCCACATTCAAGGAATGGGGGCTACACAGGGTGGTGCAATGGGGGATATTCCAGGCGTGCGATTTAAGGTATTCAAGGTAAACGGAACTTCGTTGCATGAGCTAGTTATAGGTAAGAAAGAAAAGCCAAGGAGATAGAGAAATGACACAAACAAAAAATTTGCTACTGTTTAGAAAATGGGATCTATCTGATATCAAAGTCCAGGATCCTGGATTAAAGACTGCAATCTCCTTGAGAAAACAGGTCCTCCCATACACGTATGGCCGCTCTGCACTTAAACGATTCAACAAAGCCGATGTCAACATAGTCGAACGCTTAATGAATAAAACGATGCACTTTGGAAAAAAATATGCAAAAAATACCGGAAGGATGGCTGGCAAGAAAACCAAAGCACTCAATACCGTAAAAACCGCATTTGATATTATTGCCCTAAAAACTGGAAAGAACCCAGTTGAGATCTTGGTCAGGGCAGTTGAATTCTCCGCCCCAAACGAGGATACTACCAGAATTGTTTACGGTGGCACAGTCTATCATGTATCAGTTGACGTTGCTCCGATTCGAAGAGTTGATTTGGCGCTCAAGTTCATCTCTGATGCAATCAAAGAAGCGACATTCTCCAACCCAAAACCAATCGAGGAACACATGGCCGAGCAACTGATTATTGCAGCGTCAAATGATCCTGCCGCTCCTTCTGTTAAGAAAAAGAATGAACTAGAGCGTATCGCACAGGCTTCAAGATAGGATTTTACAATAGCCCGAGGCAGATTCGAACTGCCGTCTCCGCCTATATCCACTTTGTAAGATCCAGAGGGCAGAATCCTTGACCGCTAGACTATCGGGCTGCTTGAAAGGGTTTTCAAATAAAAGAATATAATCATTTGCTGCTACTTTAGTCTGACTTCGTGGATTGCATCTGCATAGTCACAAGTTGCCCTTAATCTCATGTAGGGAACCAATCTGAAATGAATTGAATAGATCTTCCCCTCTTTTCTAATGATTCCTTTTTGCATTAATGAGACTAGTCCTCGCGATGGAATGTTTATCGAAATATTTCCCTTCCTGCAGATCTGGTCACGCTTTTTTTGAAATTGCTTTAAGGAAAATACCACATCATTTAACTCTAACACCAGCGGCCAGATAATTTGACTCCAAACAAATCTTCTATTCTCTGTCGCAGATGCGTACTTTCCTTTTTCACTCAACATTAATAACATCAACAAAATGTGTTATAACTTATAGTTGTCTCAAAGCAAAATTGAAGAGTCATTAGGCCTACTAGAAAAGAATTGGGACGTTGATCCAGTTTTAAGAAATTTTATGCTCGGAAAGATTGCCGATGTACGTGACCATGCAATAAATGTCAGAGGCGTCGCATTTCATGTCCCGTACCTAGCATCAGAAAAAAAGTTCGTCTTGTGGAGATGCTATTGGCCTGATTGCCATAACTGTTGTGACAGGCAGGGACGCCTTCCGCTAACTTCTGACGATTTAATCACAATTGGCAGGGGGCTAAAGTATGACAAGCCATCTGAGTTTGTAAAAAATGAAACCCTTACTGTCACATACCAAGAACCGGGGCCTTCTGGACAAACGGCTACGATGACTACGATTAACCTAAAAAGGAAAAAAAA
>RKRY01000046.1 GCA_007571135.1 Candidatus Nitrosopumilus sp.
TATACAACAGGTATCAGGAGGTGCTTGCAATGCAGTGAGATGGAGCCGGAAAGGAATGGGGATATTCTGATCCGGGCTAGTTATGCAACAGACTAGCCCCTGTCAATAGGCTTTTATACGTGCTTACCAATTTTGGATCATGAAAATTCCGGAATCAGACAGATTGCTTGCAGAGGTTTCTTTGGAGCCAGTACAGGGTTCAAGGTTTCAGCCTACGGGGTTTCCGTCTTTAGGTCCCGCAGAATTTGTTTATCCAACAGACGAGAGGAGCGTGGAATCACTTCTAGTTGAATCTCCACAATCTATGGCAAATAGATTAGAAGCGGTGTGTTGGAATGAAAGGGAAGCAAGGCTAGTCGACACATTAAGCGGCATTCCCACCATAACAGTAAACGACGAAAAGGGGGATTTTTTAACAAGTTCACTGTTAGAGGCGCACAGGATAAATTCGTCATACATAATCGGTAACGAAGTCGTGTTGGGCAAACTGAAAGAAGATTTGGAATTAGATGATGAACTTGGCAGACCAAACATGTCAAAACTGGCAAAATTTGCATTGAAATACGACCCCAACTCAATTCTGCACGGAGTATTCCTCAGCCAAAAGGAGATAGCTGGGGGAAGATTCAAAATGACTCGTTCCATATCAGCATTCATAGAGGCAACGGATGTAAAACAGGTAATTAGCGGGGGTGTAAAGTTGGATCAACTGGATCCGAAAGGAGGAGACGAAGGAGCCAAAAAAGGATTTGGCCACATTCCATACCCCAGAACAGAATACGCAGCCAAATCAATCAAGGCATATTTCAATATTGATTTATCAAGAATCCGATCTTACGGATTATCTGAAATCGGAAATGAATTCCTGTTTACGTTTGCATTGTGGAAGATACAGTCGTTTTTGCTTAGCGGATTGCGTCTCCGAACTGCATGCGACCTTAAAATCAAAGAACCCCTTAAAGCAACACATCCAGAGTCGTTCTCAATCCCAGACCACGGCACATTGAGCAAGGATCTACAACAAGCGATAAACAAATGCATGGGCGAGGGGGAGTTTGCCAAAGAATCGCTGATAATATCACATAAGCAAAGTAAGAAGAAAAAAGGGTGATTTATTTTACTCGTGGTCACTATGCATTTTTTGAACGGCGCATACCATGCGACCCCATGGGGAACTGCTGTAAATGAAGGTGTTCCAGAATGGCCGCCGTCAATATGGCGGCTTGTGCGTGCCATAATAGCAACATGGAAGACAACCAGACAGGATCTTGATGATAGTAATGTGTGGCCCATACTAGAAAAAATCATAAAACAGGAACCGCCAAAATACAGATTGCCAGACGCGAGTGTATCACATACCAAGCACTACATGCCAACAAATGACAAACCAGATCTTATTCTAAACACGTTTGTGGTTACTGGTAGCGATGATCCACTGCACATAATCTGGGATGAATTGGAACTAGAAGACAGGGAGGTAGAAACGATGAAAGGCATTCTGAAGAACATGAATTATTTTGGCCGTGCAGAATCGTGGTGCAGGATAACAATTTCAAACGAAAGGGTAGAACCAAACTGTGTCCCGTTTACTCAACAGGAGAGTGTGAAAGACGATCTCGTCTCTGTTTTGGTGCCACGCAAGGATGTAAAATTTGTAGATATTTGCAGTCAAAACTCAAACTCCAAACGTGCTACCGAACTAAGATCCATATCAGTAACTACGGAAGAATTACAGAAGGCAAAGTATGTAGATCCACCTGGAGGTATTTGGGTACGATACACCAGACCGGAAAATTGCTTTGAAGAAAAGAGAGTCAACCGCACCACTACTGCCAGAATGAGTGTCAATCTGATAAGATATGCTGTTGTAGGGGCAGTCAGACCGCACATAACTGATACTCTGCGCGTTGGTGATCTATTGAGAAGCGCCTGCATGTCCAGGTATAACAGAAGAACGAACCGTACATCAGCCACATTTTCAGGCAAAGACCAAGAAGGAAATGCGCTTAAAGACCACATGCATGCAATGTACTTGCCTACATATGAAACCCAGAAAGAAGAGATCGATCACATCACAGTCATGTCTGCCAAGGGCTTTGACAAGGATGAGCTTGACAGCCTGCTGTCATTAAAAAGACTGTATGGCTACAACAGACCGTCCATAAGTGTACTGTTTCAAGCATGTGGGGACATCACCGACTTTTCAGACATCCCGATGTTGGACAAGTCAAAAAACTGGATATCATCAACGCCGCTTATACTCACCAGACACACAAAGATCAGAGGAAAAGGCCACGATAGACGCATAGTGGACAGTCCAGAGGACCAGATAAGAAATGAGATTAGGAAAAGATACGGGGATGAGTACGCCAGCAAGCTAGAGAGTGTTAAAAGACTGGAAGAAGACAAGATAAACAGTACAAACGTAAGACTTGCCGATTTTTTTAGGTGGAGAAGACATGGAAGTGTCGGAGACGGCAGAACGCACAGCATATGCCTGAAATTCAAAGAACCAGTAAAAGGTCCGATAACACTAGGCTACGCAGCGCACTTTGGCCTAGGAATGTTCATACCAAGTGGGGAATCATGAGATACAACACGTTTGAGGAATTCTTCAAAGCAGCCACAGGTCACAACCCGTACCAGTATCAAAAACGACTTGCGGACTCGCCAATTCCAGACATTATAAACGTGCCGACAGGTGCAGGCAAGACGGAGGCAGCCGTATTGGGGTTGTGGTTGTGGAAAAGGCAAACGGATGAAAAAGCAACACCAAGACGCTTGGTCTATTGCTTGCCCATGCGAGTCTTGGTAGAACAGACAAAGTCCAGAATCGAGACATGGCTGAGGAATCTGCATCTAGATCAAGACATCAAAGTAAAGTTGCTGATGGGCGGCAGTGAGGAGAAAATCCAAGAGATACTTCCATATGAGGAATGCATCATGATAGGCACGCAGGATATGCTAGTTTCGGGAGCCCTGAACAGGGCATATGGGAACAGCCCTAACATGTGGCCGGTTGTTTTTGGATTACTCAACAATGACTGCATGTGGATAATGGACGAGATTCAGATAATGGAGAACTCCCTGCCCACATCAATACAGCTGAATCATTTTAGAGACAGATACGGAACGTATGGACCGCATAAAACCGTGTGGATGTCGGCTACTGTCAATCGTGACTGGTTCAAAACAGTAGATTCACCAAAAGAGGGCCTGTCGACGGCATGCCTCACAAATGGGGATGCAGACGGCGCGCTTGCAAAACGCAACGATGCAAGTAAAACACTGCTGAAGGCACCAATTGAGATAAAGGATGATTATTCGAAAAAGGATGTTGAAAAGCTGCTAGACATACTTGATCCAAAATACACCACAGTAATAATAGTAAACACGGTCAGACGGGCTCAAAAAATTTACGATGAACTGAGCAGCCTTGGAAAGACATGCAAGCTGGTACATTCCAGATTCAGATCTGCACAAAGAGAGGGGCTCAACAAATGGCTAAGCGGCGTAACAGAGGACACAAACAGCATCATAATAGCTACTCAGGTGATCGAAGCGGGAGTCGACATCTCAGCAAATACGATGATTACAGAGATTGCACCGTGGTCAAATCTTGTTCAAAGATTTGGGAGATGCAACAGAACTGGAAACTTTGATGACTCGAAGGTGTATTGGATAGACATAGCAAAGGATGAGGCGCACAAGCCATATGAAACGGACAGCATCGAGTTCGCACGTCAAAATTTGGAAAAATTAGAAGGTAGATCGGTATCCCCGTCCAATCTGCCAGAATACAGTGAGCAAAAATTCTTTGATGCGGTACTTCGCAGAAGGGATATCATAGAGCTTTTTGACAACACGTCAGATCTGTCTGGTGCACAGATCGACATATCGGGATTTGTTCGTAGCATGGAAAGATCTCTAAACGTGGATGTGTTTTGGAGAGATGGGAAAGACGATGAACCCAAACCCCAAAGAGAGGAGATATGCAGCGTGCCAGTGCACGAACTGAAGGAAAAACTCAAAGGCACATACGGGTGGGTTTGGAGTTACACAGACAAAGAATGGCAAAGAGTCACGCCCAATAAGATATTTCCAGGACAGGTCATAAGACTTGATTCTTCGATTGGCGGGTATACAGACGCGCACGGATGGCATGTGGATCACACGGAAAGAGTGGCTCCGGTAGACACACCTGCAAAACCCCCAGAAGCACATGACGGGGATTTGAATTCGATCCAAAGAGAGCCCGTCACGTTGGAGGATCACACCATGCATGTAGTTGACGAAGTGGGCAAGTTTGTAACAAGGATCCCGTATTTGGATGGAGACATAAGGGATTCCCTTCTGACGGCTGCCAAGTACCACGATGTCGGAAAGGTGCACGATGTGTTTCAAAACACCATGAGAAATGGTCTGAAGGGCTACAAGTCATTTGGAAGTGCGATCCTAGCAAAGACGCAGAAAGTGACAAAACATGAAAGGCCGGGATTCCGACACGAGGTCGCAAGTACGCTTATGTATCTGGCGCACAGGGACCGTCCATGCAGGGATTTAGAGGATCTTGTAGCATACATCATAATGTCGCACCACGGAAAGGTACGTATGTCATTAAGAAATGTGTCAAGAGAAGAGAACACATCATATGTTCTTGGCCTTGAAAACGGAGAGACGATACAGGAATGCAGAATTATGGACCTCTTGATACCCGCTACGAGGATAGACACACATCTGGCAGAACTAGGACGTGATGGAAACGGCAATCCATCATGGACAGAAAGGGCAATCAAACTGCGGGACAAGTACGGACCGTTCCGCATTTCGCTATTGGAGGCAATATTTCGCAAGGCAGACTGGTCTGCCAGTGAAAAAGAGGAGAAGAGTGAATATGGATAAGCAACAGGCAATTTACCTAGACGGATGCAAAACAACCCCGCTATCCAGCTATCTCAAAGCTTTGGGACTATTGAGGATACTATCAAAAGAAGAACAGGTTACGGCATCATGGGAAAACGACATATTCGTCCTAAGAACAAGTATGAGTGTGGACAAGATAGCGGATTATTTGCTAACGAAGTATAACCCAACCCCGATAATCGGGCCTTGGAGCTACAACAAATATGAGAGTGCAAAAGCGAATCTGCTTCAAATAATCGAATCCGACAGAAACAGATTCAAGACATATGACGAGACGCTTGCCAAAATGAACGAGATACTAACAGAGATGGGGATTCCAACAGGCAAGGAAGATGCAAAAAAGGTGATAGACAAAAACAAAACAATGCTGTTGAAGATGTGCCGCAACCATCTGCCCGATTGTGTCGTACCGTGGATAGATGCCGTGGGTATCATCGAAAAGGACAAACCAAGGTACGCGCCGATACTAGGTTCGGGTGGAAATGATGGAAACTTTGACATGTCAGAAAACTTTGCCAAAAATTTGAAAAGCATGTTGATTGGCGATGACAAAAACTCTCGGATGCTGGCACGGACTGCATTGACAGGACAGGAAAGCAGACTAGAAAACATAACCATGATGGGACACAACCCTAACGGTGGCGGAGGTCCAAATTATGGAAATGGTTTTAGCGGAAAAAGCCTGTCCAATCCATGGGAGTATATACTAATGATGGAAGGTATCGTGTTGTTTGCAGGAAGCATAACAAGACGCAAGTCTGCTAGCACCGGCAAGGCGTCTTTTCCGTTTTCATCAAACGCGTCAAATGTAGGGTACCATACTGCAACTATTGATGATACTGATGACGGTTCAGAGCCGCAATCAAAGGGCGAGATATGGGCGCCGGTCTGGGATCAACCTGCAACATATGATGAAATACTACATTTGTTTGGCGAGGGACGCGTTCAGTTCGGTAGGAGAAGCGCGCAGACAGGAGTAGAATTTGCACGTGCAATCATAACAATGGGGACTGACAAGGGCATATCAAAATTCCAGCGATTTTGCATGCTGAAGAGAAAAGGCAAGGCATACATGACAATAGGTGCGGGATCGTTTGACGTAACAAATGACCAAAATGCGGATCTACTCAGTGAGTTGGACGAATGGATTGATCAGTTTACTAAAAAGATCAGAGTTGAAAAACAATCTGGATCGCTGAAGCGTTTGAAAAGATCACTGGATGCCTCCATGATCAAATACTGCTCTAATAGAAAAAAACCCCAGTTGTTACAAATCCTGATAAACGTGGGAAGACTTGAAAGATATGCATCACAACAAGTAGAGTTAAGACCTCTGCAAAAACTGACACGTAAATGGCTTGCAGAATGTAACGATGGATCAGCGGAATTCAGGCTAGCGGCGTCAATTGCGTCCATACAGGGACACAGTAGTGTTGGAATCATCAGAGTAAACATAGAATATGTAAAACGCGAGGTAGAATGGAAGCGCGACAAAAATTCGATATACTGCGTATGGAAAGAAGACGACACGCTGATACGAAACATGGAACGCGTTCTGCAAAGACGGTTCTTAGACGGCAAGATGAGTTCGCATAAGACCATGCCGATACACGGAACCATGCCAGCACAGGTGGGAGATATAGTGCAATTTCTCAATGGTGAACTAGACGAATCCAAAATAAGGGATCTAGTACTTCCATTGTCCATAATCGACAATGAATACACATCAGAGGATCGCAGCGAAGCAGATGATCGTTCCAAACAGATCCCAGAAATATACGCGATAATCAAATTACTGTATCCGTCCAACGAGGATGAAGGTATTCCAAATGAGTCGTCAGTGTTAAGCATGCTGCACGCAGGACGTCATTACGATGCATTCAACAAAGCCAAATACATGCTGAGAGCACATGGCATGATCCCAGAAAATTACAACAGAGGAACATCCAATAAAAAAACTACGACGATTGCAGACAGCGTAAAAAAACGCTTGCTTGCATCGATATTATTTCCAATTTCGATGAAAGACAGAAAAAAACTCATATGCACGGTAATCAGACAACCCGAGTTTGAGAACTAAATTCGGCAACTACAACTATTTGTACAATCGGAGACTCTTGATGTGGCATACCTGTAACCGGTTAAGTCACATGAAAGAATTTGTAAAAATGAGAGTTCATAGCTTGCATACTGTATATTTTTCAATAACTTGGTGGATCTTGCATAATTAGTTGAAATTGTCCAGACTGACTTAACCGGCTATCATACTTTGAGGTTTTTGGCGACAGGTCACACGTGAGGAACACATGGTGGTGACAGGCCTGATGTACTGCTCAACTATGTCAAAAATAGGAAAGACGTGTGGGAACAGCGATTCCACGATACATGTCAGGCCACAGCGATGCTGGGAGCCCCCGTGCAACAACTGTGAGCATGCCTTCTGACTGTCAGTCGACTCTGGGCACTAAGGGTTCATTGATCACATAGTGGCGTGAATGCGGGGCGGCTTTGAAAGAAGCATGCAGAACGCATTTTACTACATAAGAGAGCTTAGCGAGTAACTGGTCAAGTCGCCTCGAGTATGCAGGTACGACACCTTATGTCTGGGTTTCTTATGTGGCGGTGCGGATCTGATCATTTTAGATCGCTGGATCAGGGTTGTATGGCATTGTGCGTAACTTGACCGATTGCCATGTTGGGGATACCTGCTGAGAATACTCGGGGCGACTTGACTGGTTACATTCTGTCAGTTTAGTCCGAATGGATAAAATGTACAGGCAAATTAGAAATTTCAGGCATAACAGTATCTATAGTATGAATACTATGACCATATTATATAATAACTTTCTAACCATTGCCTTATTCATGAATGAAACAAAAATTCAGAAAGTGGCTCTTGACTCCTGCGTAGTCATAGATCTTATTGAAAAACCAA
>RKRY01000105.1 GCA_007571135.1 Candidatus Nitrosopumilus sp.
GCACGTCATCAGCGTGCCAAACCGCCTCATCCCGCCCTCGTTTCTGGTCCCGTAGCGGATCTTGCGTGATATGACGACAGACCGCAGCATGCGCTCTGCAGGTAATCGATTAAGTTAGGCTTGATAACTTCAACTAATTATGAAAAATCTAGCAAGTTATTGAAAAATATGGAATATGCAAGCTATGAACTATCATTTTTTACAAATTCTTTCATGCGACTTAACCGATTACAATTGGAACACAATGAATAGTATTCTTTAGCCAAGTAATCTGTCAAGATGTTCCAACATGTAACCTAGACACTACGTGTTCTCGTAATACGCGATGCGCCGTGTCATGCCCTTGTTCTGCCAGGCCCCGTATCTGTTCTGCCATGTTCTGTATCTGCTCTCTCTGTTCGTCGATGATCCTGTCCTTCTTGCGGATCTCTGAGATCATCATGGCGTTCTCGTCCCGCAGCGCCTCGATGTCCAAGTTTTCCATGTATTGGTGTGGTCCTGATCCCTTTTAGATCGTTTGATCAGAATTATATGACATTGTGCGTAACTTAACCGATTACGATTTGGACAACCATGCTAGATCTGGGTGAGATGATCTGGACATCCACCTGTACCACGTAACATGTTTTTGATCTAAAAAAGAGAAGGAAGATGTGATTTTTAGCATCTTGGAATAATGCCAAGTCTTGATTTTGCAGAGACCGCAATTATTGATATGATTGCTACTGCTAGAATCATGACTGCGATTGTACCGAATTCTGGGATCACAAAGGTGCCGATTATTTCAATCTCTTCAGCGCCTGCCGGGAATTCTATTGTGATTGTTCTGTCCGTTGATGTGGCTACTTCATCATATTCGAATGCCTCTTCTTCGTCAACTAAGACGAAGATCTCGTCATCATCTCCATTTTCATCTACTGCGTCAAACACCGTTCTTGGTATTGTAAGTGTCAGCATTCCATCATCAGTAGCCTCGATAGCAATGATCAGTGATTTTGCATCTACGTCAGGCATGATGTTTAGCAATTTTCCGCCTGTGATCACATATCCTATCAAATCATCAGAACCTTGAACTGAAACTGTTGTATCAGTTATTCCTGAATCTACACTCTCATCTGGTTCTTCTGTAATGGAGCCTACCAATTCAAATGTAGTATCTGCTGAACGATTCTCGGTTCCGTATTGAACTGTAACTGTGTATGTTCCTTCTGTCTTCATCAGCATTCCTCCTGCTGTAATCTCCGTACTGAATTTTTTATCAGCACCTACAGTAACCTGTGCAATGGAGACCAAGTTTCCATTGGGAGCCTTAACTATAACGCTCACTGGAGTTCCAGAATACAGATCCCTTACTTCACCAGTTACTACAATTGTATCTCCTTTTGCATATGTGGTTTTGTCTGTAGTGACAACAATCGAGTTTTGTATTTGTCCAAATACTGGTGTTATGCCAATGCTTACAACCAAAATTGCAACCAAGACAAACACCGATGGGTGAGTTTTCATCAACTTTAGGCCTGAAATTGTCCTATTTAAGGTTGTGAAAAAATATGTTGACAAAAGAGGAAAAATGGTGATTTTGCCGAATTTCAGATTAGATATATATTAACCCGAGCGTGAGGTTTTGACAGTTTGTGTGTATTATTTAGTACTACATTTAATGTTAGATGTGGGGGTGCTTTAGATAGCAACTAAAAAAAACCAAATTTTGGTTCCTGATCACGTTTATGTTCCAAAACATGAGATTATCTCAAAACAAGAAGCTGAAGCCGTGTTAAAAAAATACAATTGTAAACCGACCGAATTACCATTAATCTTTGTAAATGATCCTGCAATTTTGGGACTTGGCGTAAAACCGGGTGATATGATTAAGATTACCAGAAAAAGTCCGACTGCCGGCGAGAGCTTCTATTATCGTTACGTGGTGGAAGTATAGATGGCAGACTCTTCAACCAAACGATGGCCGGTCATACAAGATATCCTAAAACGTGAAGGCATTGCACGTCAGCATCTAAACTCCTTTGATGAGTTTCTTGAAAGAGGACTTCAAAGCATCATTAATGAGGTGCACCAAATTGAAATTGAAAATGCTGAGTATCCATACAAAATTCAACTTGATAAAGTAAAACTTCAGCAGCCAAGGATGATGGAACTTGATGGCTCTATTACTCACATAACTCCCGCTGAAGCAAGGTTGAGAAACGTTTCATATTCTGCCCCAGTTATGATGGAGGCAAGTGTTGTAGAAGACGGAAAAATCTTGGAATCTAAATACGTTCACATTGGAGATGTTCCAGTTATGGCAAAATCAAATGCATGTATTTTGCATAATTTTCCAACCCAAAAATTAATTGAGCACGGAGAAGATCCAAATGATCCTGGCGGGTACTTTATCATCAACGGCTCTGAAAGGGTAATCGTGGGATTGGAGGATCTCTCCTACAACAAGATCATTGTGGACAGAGAGACTGTAAGTGGAAACGCCGTCTTTAAGGCCAAAGTATATTCCTCAATTGTTGGGTATCGTGCAAAACTAGAACTTGTAATGAAAAATGACGGCCTGATTGTGGCAAGGATTCCAGGTTCTCCGGTAGACATTCCAGTTGTTACCTTGATGAGGGCACTAGGGTTAGAATCTGATAGAGAGATTGCAGCAGCCGTCTCTCTTGTAGGTGAAATTCAAGATGAATTGGAAGGCTCCTTTGAGAAAGCCGGTGACGTTCCAACCTCAAAAGACGCAATTGTCTACATCAGTAAAAGGATCGCACCGGGAATGCTAGAAGAATTCCAAATCAAAAGAGCCGAAACCTTACTGGACTGGGGGCTTTTGCCACATTTGGGTAAACACCCGGAACACAGGAAAGAAAAAGCACAATTTCTAGGCGAAGCTGCATGCAAATTACTAGAATTAAGACTTGGCTGGATTTCTCCAGACGACAAGGATCACTATGGAAACAAAGTAATCAAGTTTGCAGGACAGATGCTTGCTGATTTGTTCAGAACGGCATTTAGAAATCTTGTACGGGACATGAAATATCAATTAGAGCGTTCAGGACAAAAACGAGGAATCAATGCAGTAGCTGCTGCAATTAGACCTGGCATCATTTCTGACAAGTTAAACAATGCTATTGCAACTGGTAACTGGGGAAGGGGGCGAGTCGGCGTTACCCAATTGCTAGATAGGACAAACTATCTTTCAACAATAAGCCATCTGAGAAGAATCCAGTCCCCTTTGAGTAGGACACAGCCAAACTTTGAGGCAAGGGATCTTCACGCCACTCACTTTGGCAGAATTTGTCCAAGTGAGACTCCTGAAGGTTCAAACTGCGGTCTTGTTAAAAATCTCGCCTTGTCTGGAATCATCTCTGTAAACGTTCCCTCCGAAGAGATTGTTGAAAAACTATATGATCTTGGAACCGTTCATTTCTTTGATGCAAAAGAAGACTTAAAGAAAGATGGAACAAGGGTCTTCGTTGACGGCCGTCTCATGGGTTATTTCAAAGACGGGGAACAATTAGCAGAATCATTAAGAGAATTAAGAAGAGACTCCAAGATTCATCCTCACGTTGGAGTGTCATTCCACAAATCCGAAGTTAAGGGCTCGACACGAAGGCTTTACGTTAATTGCAATGCTGGACGTGTCTTAAGGCCGCTGATAATCATCAAAGATAACAAGCCGTTACTGACTCAAGAGTTGCTAGATAAAATCTCTAAAAAACTGCTCTCGTGGAATGACCTTTTGAGAATGGGGGTTCTGGAAATGATCGATGCCAACGAGGAAGAGAACTGCTATATTACTTTGGACGATAAAGATACTAGGAGGCACACTCATCTCGAAGTCTTCCCGCCTGCAATTCTTGGTGCGGGAGCCTCAATCATTCCGTATCCAGAACATAACCAGTCTCCCAGAAATACTTACGAATCTGCAATGGCAAAACAGAGTCTTGGGTTCTCAACCCCTATGATGAATACAAGCACTTATGTCAGGCAGCACTTTATGCTATATCCCCAAGTTCCAATCGTAAACACAAAAGCAATGAAACTCTTGGGTCTGGAAGACAGGCCAGCAGGACAAAACTGCGTTGTAGCGGTTTTACCGTTTGATGGTTACAACATTGAAGACGCAATCGTTTTGAGCAAGGCATCAGTTGACAGGGGACTGGGAAGGACATTCTTCTTTAGAATCTATGATGCTGAGGCAAAACAATATCCTGGTGGAATGAGGGATAGCTTTGAAATCCCAAATGCCGAGGATAACATTCGTGGCTACAAAGGAGAGCGTGCATATAGACTCCTAGAAGAGGATGGTGTCGTAGCAACCGAGGCACCAGTCAAAGGTGGAGATATTCTGATTGGAAAGACCAGCCCTCCAAGATTCATGGAGGAGTATAGGGAGTTTGAATCCAGTGGTCCTTACAGAAGGGATACCTCGATTGGCGTCAGACCTTCTGAAACCGGAGTCGTTGATACTGTTGTCATGACCCAATCCAATGAAGGTGGAAAAATGTATAAAATCAGGGCAAGGGACCTAAGAATTCCGGAAATCGGCGACAAATTCGCATCAAGGCATGGCCAGAAGGGTGTTCTTGGTATTTTAGCTAAGGTAGAAGACCTGCCATACACTGCAAGTGGGATGTCTCCGGACATACTGATTAACCCTCACGCATTCCCATCTAGAATGACTGTTGGAATGATGATGGAATCCATCTGTGGAAAGGCAGCTGCATTACGCGGAAAAAGATTTGACGGTTCTGCATTTGTCGGTGAGAAAATGGACGAAGTCAAAGAAGTAATGGATGCCCACGGTTTCAAATATTCCGGTAAGGAGACAATGTATGACGGAAGAACTGGAAAGGCATTCCCAGTCGATGTATTTATTGGCGTCGTATACTATCAAAAACTACACCACATGGTTGCAGACAAGATCCATGCCAGGGCACGTGGCCAAGTTCAGATGCTGACCAAACAGCCGACTGAAGGCAGGGCAAGAGGTGGCGGTTTGCGATTTGGCGAAATGGAAAGAGACTGCTTGATTGCATATGGCGCCTCGATGATTCTAAAAGACAGGCTACTTGATGAGTCTGACAAGTCTGATGTATTTGTTTGTGAAAGGTGCGGCTTGGTTGCTTATCATGATGTCAAACAAAGAAAGTACGTCTGCAGAGTCTGTGGCGATAAAGCCAAAGTGTCATCTGTCTCAGTTGCATATGCGTTTAAACTGTTGCTACAAGAGATGCAGAGTCTTAACGTTGCGCCAAGGTTGCTAATCAAGGAGAAAGTATGATGTCGATTCAGGCAATAAAATCCATCGACGGGATCAGATTCTCTGTTTGGTCTCCGACTGAAATCAGAAAATACTCTGTTGCAGAAATCACTGCTCCTGAGACATATGACGAGGATGGAATGCCGGTTCAGGGGGGCCTCATGGATGGAAGACTGGGTACCTTGGAGCCTGGACAGAAATGCCTTACATGTGGAAATACTTCTGCAAGATGTCCGGGTCATTTTGGACACATTGAACTTGCCGAACCTGTTTTACACATTGCATTTATTGACAATATCTACAAACTGCTGCAATCGACATGCCGCTCCTGTGCAAGGCTAAAAGTTCCTCAGGAAGACTTGGAGGCATTTGGAAAAATCAAGGCAAAGGAGGCTGCCTATACCGTCATTTCCCAAAAACGCATCCCGGAACAAATCATTGAAAAGGCAAAGAAGGCAAAGGAATGCCCGCACTGTGGCAAGACACAGTACGAATTAATCTTCACAAAGCCGACCATCTTTGTAGAAAAGACTGAGATTGGAGAGCATAGACTACTTCCAATCACAATCAGGGAGAGATTCTCACAAATCATTGATGAAGATTTGGAGTTGTTGTCCTATGATTCTGTGACTGCGCGGCCAGAATGGTTTGTTCTTCAGGCACTGCCTGTGCCTCCGGTTACCGTGAGACCGTCGATCATTCTTGAGACTGGAATCAGATCTGAAGATGATCTGACACACAAAATGGTTGACATCATCAGAGTTAACCAGAGACTAAAGGAGAGCAAGGAAGCTGGAACCCCTCCTCTTATCGTTCAGGATTTAGTTGACCTGCTTCAATATCACACAACTACGTACTTTGATAATGAGGTCTCTGGGATTCCCCAGGCTCACCATCGCTCTGGCAGACCTCTTAAGACCTTGACTCAGAGACTAAAAGGCAAGGAGGGACGTTTTAGGGGCTCGCTCTCAGGAAAGAGGGTTGACTTTTCTAGCAGAACTGTAATATCACCTGATCCTAACTTGGATTTGTCCGAAGTTGGCGTACCTGAGACTGTTGCCATGAAGCTAACAATCCCTGAAATCGTTACAGAATGGAACATTGAGCGAATGAGAGATCTCGTAATCAATGGTCCTGATAAATTTCCAGGAGTAAACTATATCGTAAGACCTGATGGCGTCAAAATCAGGCTTGATTTCGTTGAGGATCGTTCGACTATTGCCGAAACGCTGGAGATCGGATATCTTGTTGAAAGGCATCTTGCCGATGGTGACATTGTCATGTTCAACAGGCAGCCATCACTCCACCAAATGTCTATCATGGCACACTATGTCAGGGTGCTGCCTGGAAAAACTTTCAGATTGCATCCGTCAGTATGTCCCCCTTACAACGCGGACTTTGACGGCGATGAGATGAACCTGCACGTTCCTCAAAGCGAGGAGGCAAGGGCAGAGGCGATTCTCCTGATGAGAGTCCAGGATCAGATAATCTCGCCGAGGTATGGCGGTCCTATCATCGGTGCACTGAGGGACTTTGTTACGGGCGCATATCTACTTACTAAGGATGAAACTACGTTAACCCCACAGGAATTTTCAAATCTTGCAATGCTGGGAGGCTATACTGATCCGCTTCCAAAACCTGCGACAAAGACAAAAAGCGGCCCCGCATATACTGGCAAGCAGCTATTCTCATTATTCCTTCCAAAGGACTTTAACTATGTCATTACGTCAAAGTGGTCCAAGGGTACAAAGGGTGCGCAAAATGATGTCGTAATAAAAAACGGCGAGCTGATCAGCGGTGTAATTGACAAGACCTCGATTGGCGCAGAAGAACCCGAAAGTGTCTTGCACAGAATTGCAAAGGACTACGGAAACGCTGTCGGAAAAAGCTTCTTAAACTCTATCCTGATCATGGTAAAGCAATTTATCACTCACTATGGCTTCAGTTACGGGTTTGGCGACCTCGAGGTCCCGGAGAAAGACAAACAGCAGATTCTAGATGATATCCAAGGCACTTACGACGTCGTAGCTGGTTTGATTGACCAATATAAAAAAGGCACACTCAAACTTACTAGGGGCATGAGGCCCGAGGAGGCGCTGGAGGCATACATCGTAAACGAATTGGGCAAGGCAAGGGACAAGGCAGGCTCTGCGGCCAATGACTCACTTGACGATGGAAATGCCGGAAAGATCATGGCGACTACCGGAGCAAGAGGCTCTTCGTTAAATGTAGGTCAGATGGCCGGTGCACTGGGTCAGCAATCAAGAAGGGGAAACAGGCTGCATGATGGTTACAATAACCGCGCATTGCCACACTATCAAGAACGTGACAACAATCCTGATGCCCATGGGTTTGTCAAATCCAATTACCGCGAGGGGCTATCTGCTCTGGAATTCTTCTTCCATGCGATGGGCGGACGTGAGGGTCTTGTCGACACTGCGGTTAGAACGCAGCAGAGCGGCTACATGCAGCGGAGACTGATCAATGCTTTAGAGCATATCCGATTAGAGTATGATGGAACTGTGCGAGATCCACATGGCCACATCATACAATTCCTTTATGGGGAGGACGGAATTGACGTATCAAAAA